>JBAVYC010000026.1:0-2540 GCA_049698595.1 Desulfobacterales bacterium
GTCGTTTCAGCCACTTGACTGATGGGTTGATCGATATACCAGGTCAGCCCGACAACCGCGACAATGCCGATCGCCCAACCGATTTCCAGGCCCAGCAGCAGGAGAATAAGTAGACCTGCAATCAGCAACATCGCAATGGCTATCTCTGAACCCATCAGTTCTTCTCCTCGGATTTATCCATGGCGATGATGGCTTTGATAATTTCAGCAACCAGCTGCAAAAATAGCATGGTGGCCCCAATCAGCAGGATGGTTTGAGGATAGGCCAGCGGCGTTCTCAGCCAGCTGCCGCTCCTGGACTCAAAAAGCAGGGAATCCGATATCAGGTCATAGCAGGCTTTAATAAGTGGTAAGGTAAAAACTGTTGCCAGGAAAAGCGTGATAAAACGGAGCTGCCGCCCAAATTTGTCCGGCAGCCGACTGATCAAAAGACTGACGCGCACATGCCCCTTTTCTTTCCATGTATAGGCCAACCCCATGAAAGTGATGGCAACCAGCAGATATCCGCCCATTTCATCGGCAATGGAAAGCGGTGAACGCAAAATATAGCGGGTCAACACTTCGGCTAAAAGCATGACCATCAGAAAAAAAATAATCCCCGCCTGGAGATAACCGCTGAGAATATCGGTCACTTTTTCAATTATTTTTATGATGCTATGCAATACTTTCATTTGAAGCGGGTTCCCCGGGCAAGCCACATAAGCGCTAAGTTATTTTATAAACGTTCACCATTTATATTTATGCTGGACAGGGTTGTTCTGAAAGATGAAAGGGCTGAACGTCGAACATCGAACGTCCAACGTTGAACATCGAATAATGATGTCGCTCCGCTCCGCAATTTAATTTCATCCGTTTTAAATAATTGCATTCCATCTATTTAAATACCAGGATTCCTTAACTTTAGCTCATTTTAGGCATTTTAAATTATAGCTCATTTGAAATATTGAAGGGCTAGGCAACATCGATAAAAATTGCTTAATAAAGCCCAGCGATGCAACTGCTAGCCGTTTTGTAGGTTGGGTTGAGACCAAGCACCAATATGGAGGCGGATTACATTCTCGAGCCTTGAACGACCATTTCTATTTCTTCATCTTTTCCCATTCAACATTCGATGTTGGACGTTCGATGTTCGATGTTCACTCTTTTTCAACCCGGAACCCTGAACCCAGAACGCTGAACCTATAATACTTACTTCCCCGTAAACGCCCTGTATTTCGCCACCGCAGCCTTGGCGGCCGAAAGGAGTTCCGCGCGTTTTGCTTTCCAGGGCCCATCCATATTCAACCAGGCCTCCTCAACCACTTTACATTCTTTTACGGCCACATCCATTTCTTCCTTTGAAAACCGGGTTCGTTTGACGCCCGAGAGATCGACCGTATCCAGACTCATCATATATTCGGCCGTGGTCGAAAGACTCACCATTTGCTGCAGTTCACGTCCAACGTCCAAAACCACTTTTTGGAGGTCAGGCGGCAGGGCGTTAAATGTTTTTAAGTTCATGACGGTGACGGCCGACCAGGTCGGTGAGAGCGGTGTCAAGGTGAAGGTTTTGGATACTTTTGCGAGACCGATGGAATAACCGTAGCCCAGGCTGGTCAATACGGCATCGATGGTTCCGGCCATCATGGCCGGTGCCAGCTCGGAACCGGCGATAGTTACCGGACTTGCGCCAAGGGCCTTGATCCCCTGGGTCGGCAGATATCCCCCGACTCTGATTTTCATCCCGTTCAAATCATCCAGGTTGGTAACATCTTTTTTGCTCCAGATGCCATTGGCGGCATCCCATTGGGTGACAAACCAGAATTTTAGATTGTATTTTTTCATGGTTTCGTCATAGATTTTCATCACCTGACTGTCTTGATAGATCGCCAGTTCCTCAGCCAGTCCCTCCACCGGATCTTCGCTGACGATGCCGGGAATTTCACCCCAACTCCAGATGGGATATGTCCCGGATAGCCACGGCATGGCGACATCCGCCATGTCGGCCTTGCCCTTGGCGACAGCTACGAACAGATCACCGGTCGGAAACATTCGTGAAATAATTTCCAGTTGAATTCTTCCGTCGCTGCGTTCATAGAGCATTCGCTGCATTTCACCACCCGGCCGATAAATCTGAGAGGCGCGAAATTTGGGACCCCAGATATCATTCCAGGCAAATTTAAGTTTATATACCTTTTTGTTTTGGCATATACCATCGACCGGTGCGATTAACACAGTGAGCAGCGCGCACACCAGAATAGCTGAAATACCGAGTAAACCTTTTTTTTTCATGGGAACCTCCTTTTAGGATTAGGTGGGATAGGTAACTTTGTATTTTGTCTACAATAGACATTTGTGAGGTGTCAAGAAGAAAAACGGTAGGTAAACCGGGTTGTCCGGATGAAAAAAGCAGGGTGGATTATCGCCCTGCCTTTAAAGGGGGGGGAGTTAAGTGTCAGCCTAGCCGCCGGCCTGCATAGCGGCCGGTTTAATCGGAAAAGAAACTTTTGGGGCTCGGTTCCTAAATCGGCCGTTGTTGGGTTTCGCAATTCGCAATAACAC
>JBAVYC010000027.1:0-4114 GCA_049698595.1 Desulfobacterales bacterium
AGGTTGGGTTGAGTGCAACGAAACCCAACAAAACCTGGAATAGTCCCAACCCAACCTACAAAATCTAACGTGGCCCAAAATAGAACCAGCACCTACTTTTGAAATGAAGTTTCATATAAGGTGTCAGCCTAGCCGATGACCGGTGATGTGGCCGGTTGATCGGGAGAGAGCCTTCGGCTTTGATAAATTACAAGCGATATAATTTTTTATTTTTACAATTTTTGCAGCTTCTGCCGTCTCAGTGGTTTGCCAGACTTTTGCGTTTTCTTTCCCCCCCCACCATACAGGTAGCCGTGATTTTGGGTCTTGCGGCGGGGAGCCAGCCGCTTTACGCCTGGGATTGTTTATCCGGCCAGAATGCCACTGTGCCACGGGTGCCCAGCCTGGCGGCGGCGGTCAATCCGAAGCCGTCGGAGGCGGACATTGAACTTCCGATGCCCTGCGGTGGTAAGCTGATTCTGCATCATGTCTGTGTGCCTGCCAAGGGCCATTTCGGGGATCTGCCACTTGACCTCGGCTGTAAAGACTGCGGTCGGCGAAATCAAAGTTTCATGGAGGGCAAACACGGAGTTGGTATCTCCGGGCCTTTCACCCTTGGCGATATGCCGGATAGCTGGCGGTTGAAACTCATGCAACTGGCTGACACGGGCGACGGCCTGTGCCCATCTACCAATGATCCGGCCGATACCGGCTTTTACTATTTTATCAGTAAATATGAAATTTCCAATTTTCAGTGGAAAGCCGTAATGGAAGAAGGCTGTCGGGGAGCGGACGGTCAATTCAGCGCGGATGATCCGCGGCCGAAAATTGGTATCTCCTGGTTTGAAGCTGTCGAGTTCACCCGCAAATACACTGAATGGCTCATAAAAAATGCACCCGAGATGCTGCCGGGATTTGCCTTGAACCGATTCGGTTTTATCCGGCTGCCCACCGAGGCCGAATGGGAGTTTGCGGCCCGGGGAGGCCATCGGGTTACCGAATACCAGATGAACGCAGAGGAATTTTTCCCATTAGATGGAAGGCCGCTCGCGGATTTTGCCGTGTTTACCGACGGGGAGGCTGCCAAGCCGCAGGAAAGGCTGGCCTGGATCGGTACGAAATGTCCCAACCCTCTGGGGCTTTTCGATACAGCCGGCAATGCTGCTGAAATGGTGTTGGAGCCATTCCACTTTTCCCTGGGATATCGACTGCATGGGGCGGCTGGTGGCTTTGTCATCAAAGGCGGCAGTTTTCGCAAAAGCCATTTTGAAATCATGCCTGGAAGGCGGGAAGAGCAACCTTTTTTTCTGGCCGACGGGGCTTTTCGCAGTGCCGATATCGGTTTTCGGGTCGTTCTGTCCGGGATTCTGACGTCCCAGGAACGCTGGGAGAGTTTTGATCAGCAGTGGGCCGCCCTGGGCCTGCAGCAGTTGTCGACCCGGGCAATGGGGGGATCATCGGGTTCCGGGACGGGAGTGGACGTCAATAATGACCCGATCATCGAGATCGACCGTCTGATGAGCGCAGCCGGCGATGAGGCTGAAAAAAAGAAACTTCTGTATTTGCGGAAAGTTTTCAAACACAACAAAGTATTGCTCAGAAAGCAAGAAACCGAAGCGATCAAAAGTATCATCAGAACTGCAGTTCTCACAGCAGAATCCCTGCAGGATTATGCCGCCCGGCGAAAAGTTGTTATCAATGGAAATATAAGCCTGGAGAAGATGAAAGCGGAGACGGTGTCTGCATCCGTCATCGAGGCATTGGAGCTAGGTATTGCCAGGTCAAAGGAATCGCTCCGGATGCTCGATGCTGCCATGGGTCATTTCACGAAATTCTACCTTGACAGGGTTAGGGAAGGTCAGAGTTATCCCGAAGAACTTTTTGAGCGCCAGCTCGATCTTGTTTCACAAGAATTAAGTCTCGATGAAGATTACGTCCGAAGTTTGAGGAACAGACTGGATATTTTCAGGAGACATGTGTCACTCTATAAACGCCTGGCCGGAGACCTAAGCCCGGAAATCATTCAAAATGATATCCTGTCCAGCAGCCCCCTATAGTTTAACTAAAAAAGGCATTCCATCCGGTAGGATGGAATGCCTTTCTTTAATTAAATAAGAGTAATGGATTTATTGCACGGTTACATTAACTGCCGCGGGACCTTTTTGGCCTTGCTCTATGTCAAAGGTAACCCGGTCGCCTTCATAAAGGGACTTGAAACCGGTTGCATTGATTCCCGAGTGATGAACAAATACATCCGGACCATCTTCCTGCTCAATGAAGCCGTAGCCCTTGCTGCTGTTAAACCATTTTACAATTCCATCAGCCATAGTGACATCCTCCTTTTAAAAAATTCTCATAGTTCCATACTTCAGGTGCCGATATGACAGATGGATCTTTCCTTTAGAACGAAACCGGCCCGCCAATTAAGAATGGGCCTTTATTGATTATTCCAATAATAACATCATTTTGAGAAAAATCAAGGCAATTTTAGTTAGCTTAAATAATTTTTTATGGGATTTATACTACTTTTTTTGCGGCTGTTTTTATTTCCCTGGTGTGGCAATATGTTGAACCAATTCCATCAACATGGTCGCTACGCCGATCTGAAGGCAATCATGCAGCAGGCGGTTATCTATTTTTTTTATCGCTTCGGCAGTCAGGCCGACGGGTACTCCGGGTGCCGCTACGATCGTACCCTGAGATATAAGATCCGCCGTGATAAAATCCGGCCTGGGCGTGGCATCGAGCAAGTACTGATGGGCCGACAGGGCCTGTTTCAGGTTTTTCTCAATATGGATATCCAGGTGATGGATGTTTTGGATGTCGCAAGCCAGGTCAAGGCACAGTTGCCGATTTATGTCATATATCGATACGTCAGCTCCTCGCAACAGCAGGGTTTGAGCCGCACTTCGGCCCACAGGGCCGGCACCCAGCACCAAAACCCTTCTGTCATTTAGATTGCCGGCCATCAGTTCAAGGCCGATAGCAAATCCCTTGCCGGTGGCGGCACTGTTATCGGCCAGACAGCCGGTAGGCAGATGAATGCCGATGAAGCGTTGGTCATCCGCCATCAAAACGATGTCGGTTTGTTTCTCCACGGCTTCCGCCAGACCGGCGACATCGGTTGATAAAGTAACATCAGAGAGGAAACCGAGATGGCCGGCAATTTTGGAAATCGTTGCTGAAAAGCCTCCGATGACCCCCTGTCCGCAGGTCGTCGGGATGACGCTAACACTACAATCGGTTATAACCGGGCCTGCTGTTGTTGCGTCGAGTCCCACCGCTTTGCAGGCCAATTGCCTTAAGCTATGGCCGGTTTTAGATTTCAACTCATCATCATAGGTCTTGATATTCAGCGGTATGTCCGCTATATCACTGCTTTGCAAACGCGTCACGGGTGGCTTCCTATACCCAAACCGGACAAGCCGGAATTGAAGATTGAAGATTGAAGATTGAAGATTTGTTGTATCGCTTCGCTCTGTCTTTTCAATTTAAATCGATAGCATTCCTCCCCGAGCCCGCTTCCAGCCCGGAGGGTAGGATCTACGAGCCGGAGGCTAAAATATTCAATATGGCTATGGCATAAATCTTTCTTAGCTCGAAACTGCGGGAACGGTATCCCGGATAACGGCGCATTTAAACTCACGCCGGATATTTTCCAGTGTTGTCTTTCTTTTTTGTTGCACTGCATTAAGATCGCTCCCGGCATAGATCATGGTTGCCCTCCAGCTTTTCCGATCGGGATGATAATCCGTGATGGCTTCATCCGCACCGAAAAAATCCTGCTGACAGGACAGCGGACCACACCGGCTCATCATATGTTCTCCCGCTACCTCAATTTTTTCTTTCGAAACGCCGATATGTTCATAAATCACATCACGAGGACGTTTCTCATCTGGTTTTGTTTTGATTTTTGCCTTCAGGCAGAGCTTGCCGAGCAACGCAACCATATTGGTCCCCGTCGACCAGAAAACAGCCGCAGGCGTTTGGCTGGGCAATCGGGCATCGATTTCAAGCACCTTCAAACGGCCTTCATGTTCAATGACTTCCACATCCATAATTCCCGTTAGCCCGAGACTTTCAGCAATTAAGAGGGAAATTTCCTCAAATTGTTTGACAAAAGCTTTTGAAAGAC
>JBAVYC010000028.1:0-10656 GCA_049698595.1 Desulfobacterales bacterium
GCTCATGACCTTGTCAATGGCTTCATCGAGGGTCAGCGCATTGGCGGCGCCGATGGTACCGGCGGTTGTCAATCCAACATGGGGTACCAGCAGATCCGCGCCGGCTTCGGTCATTGCCCGGGCTTCATCTACGTTGAAAACATAGGGAGACGTGAAAATATCCATTTGGTGGGCCGTACGAATCAGCTCCACTTCCAGGTCATAACCGAGACCGGTTGCTTCCATGTTTTCTCTCATGACCCCGTCAAACAGACCCACTGTCGGAAAATTCTGAACCCCGGAAAAACCCATTTCAACAAGCTGTTTTAGAAAAACGGGCATGAGGCGAAACGGGTCGGTGCCGTTAACGCCGGCCAGCACGGGAGTGTTCTTTACCACCGGCAGCACCTCGTTGCCCATCTCAACAACAATCGCATTGGCATCACCGTAAGCAAACAGCCCTGACAGCGAGCTGCGCCCGGCCATTCGGTAGCGGCCAGAGTTATAGATGATCATTAAATCAGCACCGCCGGCCTCTTCAAATTTAGCAGATATGCCGGTGCCGGCCCCACAACCGATGATGGGCACGCCCCGGGCAATTTTTTCTTGAAGGTTTTTGATGATTTCTTTTCTGGGGAATTGTTTTCCCATTATCTTTTCTCCTTATGGTTGATGGTAAATATTATTTTAAAAATTCAAGCATCTTATTTGCCGCGGCATCGGCAAATGCATCGTCATTGATGTTACAGTCCAATTCGTAGATGGGAATACCTGACCTGAGATTATCTTTAATGGCATCAAAAAGTGCCCGGTTGGCTTCGGGCCACCAGAATTCCTTACCCGGTGCGTCCAGCATGGAGACGCCTTTTAAGGGCAGAAAGAACGCCACCGGGCCGGACGACCGGTTCGCCTTTTCCGCCAGGATGCGTCCGATGGCCGTATTTTCTTCAGGCGTTGTCCGCATCAGGGTAATGTTATGCGCCCACTGGTAGATGCGTCGGTCCTCGTATTTTTCGGGAAGGGTTTCCCGGGCCCAGAAGTTGGCCATGTCAACACACCCGGGGGCCACCACCTGGGGTAGACCCCTATCGGAAACGATGTCGTAGCGCTCGGGCCCTCCCGCCAGAACGCCCCCGGTAATTTCATCCGCCCATTCGGTGGTCGTAATGTCGAGCACGCCTGAAATGTATCCATCGGCCACAAGGCTTTCTAACGTCTCCGGTGTTCCGACCTGGTGGAAAATGAGAAATTCGTATCCATTGTCTTCCATGATCGATCGGCAGCGGTTGACAACCGGGGTGGTATTGCCGAACATCGAGGCTGCCAGAATCGGTTTTTCTTCTATTGCCGGTGCCGCCGTTTCAAGCATACCGATGACCGCCCCGACGGCCCCGGCGTATACCCTTGCGCTGATGCGGTTGACTCCGGCCACATCCACAATGGAAGGCACCATAACAATATCGCGCGTTCCCACATAGGGCTTGGTATCACCGGACGCCAGGGTGCTGACCATGACTTTGGGAACCCCCAGTGGCAGTGCTCGCATGCCGGCCGTGCCGATTTCAGTGCCGGCCGATCCGCCCATGGATATCACCGCCTGGATTCGACCGGCGGAATACAAATCGCCCATGATTTGCCCGATGCCCCTGGTCATGGTTTCGATTGCCAGGCCGCGGTCCGCTTTGGCCTTCAATATCTCCAGGCTGGAACCGGCGGCTCCGGCGACTTTTTCGGCGCCCACTTCGGGTTCAAACCCCGGACCATCCACAATCCCGACGTTGATTACCAGGGCGTTGTATCCACGATTTTCAATTTCTTTTTTGACAAACCAGAATTCATCGCCCTTGGTGTCCAGGGCGCCGATAACGGCAATGCATTTGGCCATTTTTAACTCCTTCTTTCAACGCTTTGGTCGCCTTGGGTTGAGTTGTGTTCAAAACGGATTCAAAATCAGTCTCCGGTCAACAATATAATGCACCGCTACGGCAGTCATTGGAACTTAAAAATATTCATTGCCAATCTCTAAGATAGAAGATAACTATAAAAGATAGGACATTGCTTTTTTAAATAAAACGCACGAAAATTTTGACTTGTGTATTATCCCCGGCGGCGGCGCAACATATTGAGGCGTCAATTAAACGCAACCAATCCTTAGCCCCATAACGGTATCGAGGCTGATTGTCAACTTTGATTTTTTGACTTGCAATAGGGCAATTAACCGAATTCGGACATAGCTCACCGGTATGGCTGGGGCTGGATTTTTTTAAAGGTAGGTTTCAATCGGATAATCAGCATCGATTATGTAATCATCAGTGCCGGCTTTTTTGCTTTTTTTGAGGCTCTCAAAGCATATGCGATATTGGATGCGTGAGCTGTAAGGGATGATTGAAGAACTTATTCAAAATAAATGGGCAATGTTATTTACCTATAGTACTGCCTTATTGTTGCCTGGCATTTTCTAAATAGGCAGGTGAATATGTATCTTAAACACTACAATTTGACATTAAAGCCTTTTGAAATAAGAAAATCGAGGATTTACAACATCAATCCACGCCTTCCCCCAAACACTGGCCGAACAATGATACTCTCGCGGTACTTCGGACTAAGATTTCAAAAATGTATCTATTTTATCATTACCTCGAGAGCATACTTCAAGGTGCAAACCTGATCGATGCCCGCGGCTTATGAATTGAAGGTCAAATCGGAAATAAATAAAAATAACTCGGTAAGGTCTCCTAGCCTGCCTTATTCCAATAACCACCCGCCATCCACGACGCAGTTGTGCCCGGTCGATGTGCGGCTGACCTCACTGAGATAAAACAAAATATGGTTGGCGACGTCTAACGGGTGAATTTTTATGGGGAGCGACTGTCGTTCCGCCAGCGTGTTCAAATGGCAGTCTGCATCCGGCGCCTCGAAATACTCTTGAATTTGCCGTTCGGTGAATACCCATCCCGGTGACACCGTATTGATACGGATTGACTGCCGCCCTAATTCGCGGGCTAGCCCTGTCGTTAAGCCGAGAATCCCGGCTTTACTCGTCGAGTAGATTGCACGCCCTGCGATGCCCAACCGATAATTGATCGAAGATACGTTCACTATCGCTTTGCCGCGTCCACGCTTCAACAGCGGGACACAACCCCGGATCAGCAAATAATACGCCCGCAAGTTGAGATCAATGATGCGTTGCCATGCGCTTTCATCACCCGCTTCCAGGACATATTTGGGATCGATCCCGGCGACGTTGACCAGATAATCCAACGCGTCGGTAACCTCGCGGATGTGCTGAACGGTCATTTGGATTGCTGTGCTATCGCTCAAGTCACACTGAAGCGGCATAAAAGATGCCGGATCATCCGACTCAATCGCCTCGTTCGAGAGGCCATAGCAAAACGCACCGTTTGCCCGCAACGCTTTTATCACGGTCTTGCCGATCCCGCGTGATGCTCCTGTGACGACGGCTTTGCGCCCCGCCAAATCGAACAGCTTGATCATTACCGGCGGCTGATCATTCCATGAATGTTCCATATGAATCCAGTTTTCTCGCAATAAAATCTACAATAAACTTATGCTCTTCTTTTCCTGAGCCCTGCACCAGCAATGGATCGCCGAAGGTTATATGGACCGATTTAGCAGGTCGAATTTTACCAAAGTCTTTGAACCTAAGGCCATTTCCCCAGGCATCGGTTTTCAGGGCTACCGGTATGGCCGGCACCTTGCCGCGCTTTGCGAGTTTAACCCCCAATGAATTAAACTGTTTGGCATTAAAATCGACACTGCGCGTCGTTTGCGGGAAAATGACGACGGATGTATTGGCGTTTAACCGGTTTTGTCCTTCTTCCAGAACGGTCCTGAGATCCTCCCGCGGATTGGCGCGACCCACGACAATCGGGTTGCGGTTTCGCATGACATGTTTGAAAAATGGAAAGGATAGGAGGCTTTCTTTGACAACAAAGGTGACATCACGGTACGGTTGAATCAGGCAGGGCAGGACAAATGTCTCCAAAATACTCATGTGATTGCTGACAAATACACACGAAGATTCAAGCTTTTTGGGGATATCCAGGTTTAGAAGCTCGAAATGTCCCCCAACGGACTCGAGTGCTTTTATGGTATTTAAACTGCTTTGAATCCAGTGATCGTCCGTGTAAGCTTTTTTTTTACACAACCGGGAGGCTTTCAAGACAATCATAAGTATCTTGTAATAGAATACAGCGGTTGGATTGCTGCGGGCAAACCAAGGCGTCGGCTGTTTAGAAGAATGATATGTATTATGAGTCGTTAAATAATTCAATTTTTTTTCTTCGTGAAGCCTCAGAATCAATTCACCTGAAATTACATGGTTTAAAGGGATATCGCAAGGATTTTTAGAGGGTGGTTTGATGTGCCCTTTAAAAGTAATCTTTTTAGCGCTTCGACTATGGGTTATAACTTCTTGTTATAAATAATATAGAAATTATTCCTTTGACTTATTCATCTTATATTTATTAGAATAAAATTTTCCTTAGTATAATTCCGAAATGCTTTTAAATGCCGGTCTTCTCAAAGATGGGACCGCATCACTACAACGGGAGTGAGGCTGCTATCGAGCCAATATTCATACTATTGCTGGGTGCCGGGGCATATGTCGGCTGGAATATCGGAGCCAATGATACGGCCAATTGCATCGGCACGGCGGTGGGTTGCGGATTATTAAGTTTCAAGAAAGCGGCTGTTTTGGTTGCCGTCTTTGTGATTATTGGTGCCATGCTCCAGGGCGAGCAGGTTATGAAAACCATCGGCAAAGGTATCGTCAAAGCGGATTTAAACTATCTTGCCGTCTGTGTGGCGTTGATCTGTTCCGGATTTTTTGTGACCCTGGCCACGTTTTACAGAATTCCCACATCGACTTCCCAGGCGATTGTCGGGGGCGTTGTCGGAATCGGTCTGGCGGTGGGCGCTGAAATAGATCATGCCAAATTAATTGTCATTGCTGAAAGTTGGCTTGTTTGCCCCGTGATGGTCATGGCGCTCTCCTTTGGCTTAATGGCTTTGGTGAGATCTATACTGAATAAATTCGGCAGCAGGTCCCTTCTTTTCCAGCAGGCTTTCGGCTGGCTGGCAATACTTTCAGCGTGTTACGTCGCCTATTCCATGGGCGCCAACAATGCCGGCAACGCCGTGGGTCCCATCGCCAATCTCAATATTTTCCCGCCAAAGGTGCTTTTGCTCATCGGCGGGGTCAGCATTGCCGTGGGTGCCGTAACCTACGGTGAAAAGGTCGCGGATACCGTCGGCAAGGGCATTACGCCCCTTGATATTCCGAGCGCATTTGTTGCCCAGATCTCCTCCGCTTTCGGCATGCATCTTTTTTCTTTGTTCGGTATTCCGGTTTCCACCTCTTCGGCGATTGTGGGTGCCGTGATAGGCGTCGGCCTGAAAAAAGGTGCGAAATCGATCAGTAAAAAAACCATTATGACCATCCTGATCGGTTGGGTATTGACCCCAACCCTGGCGGGAACGGTTTCGTTCGTTTTGTACCGCGTGATAGACTACATGACAGGCTGATTCGTGGTCGAATAACGGTCAATTTAACCACAATTGAGTGAAAACCTATTGGGGGTTATTCGTTTAGTAGGCTTGAAGCTGGGAGGTTGGAAAGCTTGGAAGGTCAAAAGTTCCACGTTCTCTCAGCATCACAGCATTTCGGCTTTCTGGCTTCCCAGCCAATAACCTTATAGGGCCATCATCAAATTCTAATAACGAATAACAATTAACGCCTGATTGAGCGTTTATTACTCAATCAGGGTAGTAATGTCGGCAAGAGGGTCATTCACGTTCTTGACTTGAAATTGCATGCGGGCTGTGTTAGATGAACCTTACCAATTTAATGCTCCCAATAAAATTGGAGGAGAATGAACCGTGTTCTTCAAAAAAGAAAAAGAAGTCATCGAGCTGATCTTAAAGCATCTCGAACTGGTGGAGGATTCTCTGAAGAATGGTATCCGAACCATAGAGTTCTATCTTGACGATAATATCAGTGAGGCGAAAGTTTTAGGCCGCAAGGTAAGAAGTGAAGAATCAGAGGCGGATATCGTTCGCTACAACATTCGGGACAAGCTTTATTCCGGGGCCTATTTGCCTTTGCTGCGGGAGGACATCTATAAGCTGATCGAAAGCATTGACAAGGTGGCCAATGCCGGCGAAGCCTGTTGCGATTTTTTTCTGAATCAGCGCCCGGTGATTCCCGATGAATTGAAACCCGCTTTTGTTGAAGTTGTCAGAGAATCCCTGGGGATTATCGATAATCTCAAATTGGCGGTTTTGTGTTACTTTAAGGGCGAGTGCAAAATCGAAGTCGTGCGGGAACACACCAAAGAGGTCGGGATGCAGGAGTCACGGGTTGACAAACTCGAGTGGGATTTAACGAAAGCCATACTCACGTCACCCATGGACCTCGCCAACAAGCTGCACTTAAGACTTTGCCTGGAAAGTATTGTCGAAATTTCCGACCGGGCAGAAGATGCCGGGGATCAACTGGAGTTGGCGACGCTGAAATCCATGGTTTAGGTCACACCTTCTTTTTCAAACCGCTCTATTTCATTTTCCGAATATCCCAATTCCCGCAGGATATCCGGTGTACTCGTGCCAAAATCCACCGGCGGGGTACGAACCGCCCCCGGGGTTTCACTCAGCTTGACAGGCACGCCGAGGGTCTTTGACCTTTTGCCATCGCTTCCTTTGATCTCCACTACCATTTTGCGTTGCCGGAAAAGGGGATCGTCCAGCACCTCTGATATTGACTGGACCCGTCCCCAGCAGATATCCAAATTGCCGAGAATGGCATCCCATTTATCCAGAGTTTTTTGCTTAAATGCGTTGCGTACAAAATCGAGGATCTCCTTGCGGTGCTGATCATCATATTGCAGTTCGGCGTATTCAGGAACACCGAGAAGATCGCAGAGTTGCCTCCAGAAGCGGTTTTCGACAGCACCGATGGAAATAAATCGTCCATCGGCCGTTTCGTAAGTATTGTAGCAGGCATAACGATGGGACAAGATTCCGTCGGCACGCGCGGGTTCCTGCCCGGTGAGCTGGCGGAAGAACAGTGCGGCAGGAAGAAATCCCACCATGCCGTCGGTCATGGAGATATCGATGTATTGTCCGATGCCGGTTTTTTCCCGGGCAAATAGGGCCAAAAGGATTCCGATGGCCGCATTCATGCCGCCGCCGGCAATATCGGCTATTTGAACCCCCGGGATGGACGGGGGACGATCCGCCTCGCCGATGAGATCGAGAACGCCGGCCCAGCTCAGATAATTTGCATCGTGACCGACGCGGTCACGGAACGGACCGTCCTGACCATACCCGGTAATCGAACAATAGATTATTTTCGGATTGACCTTGCGAACCGTCTCATAGTCGACTCCCAGTCTGTCAACGACTCCGGGCCTGAAACCTTCCAGCAGAACATCGGCGTCTTGGATCAGGCGAAAAAAAATTTCCTTGCCTTTTTCGGTTTTCAGATTCAACGACATGTGCTCTTTGTTTCGATTGATCAAATTGAAAAAGAGCCCGTCAGCCAAAAAACGCTTGTCTTCGACAGCGATGACCCGGGCACCGTGATCGGCCAGAATCATCGAACAGTAAGGGCCGGGCAACAGGCGCGAAAGGTCCAGGACATTGACGCCGGCTAAGGCTCCAGAGTTTTGTTTTTGCATCGGATACTTCTCCTTAAATATTTGGGTTATATGTTAATCGTTAATTGTTATTAGGAAAAACAATCAATACTAAAGGCCTTGGCTTCGGCACGCTTTTTTCTATTAACCAATAACCATTAACTATTAACTTTACATAAATTCTGCTCGCAGAATTTATTTCCCCCGAAACACCGGTTTTCTCTTTTCCATAAACGCGGTAACCGCTTCCACCACATCCTCGGACGGCAACGCGGCGGCATTTTTTTGGGCCACGTACTGCAGGCCGGCGTCGATTCCATGATCCCGACTGTGCAGGATGACTTCCTTGGTTCCTTGAACTGTCAACGGCGGGCATTCGGCAATCAGGCCTGCAATTTTCCCGGCCTCGGCATACAAGGCTTGACGATCTTCGCAGATCCGCGTGATCAGTCCCATCTGCAGGGCTTCCGCGGCAGTGAAGTCGCGGCCCGTCAATGCCAATTCCCTGAACCAGCCATGCCCGATGATGTGCGGCAAACGCTGCAGGGTGCCCAGATCGGCGATGATTCCCATGCGGGTTTCCCTGATGCTGAAGATGGCATCTTTGGTGGCGATACGGATATCACAGGCGCTAACCAGGTCGATACCGCCGCCGATGCAATGGCTGTGAATGGCAGCAATTACCGGTTTGCGGCATTGTTCAATCCTGGTGAGGCCTCCCTGGAGTGCTAGGATTGCTTTGCGGGTGTCTTCGCGCTGATCGGCGGCTTGGCCGCTGAGCAATGATCCGGCCTCCGTAAGATCGGTGCCGGCCGTAAAGCTTTTGCCTTCAGCCTTGATGACCACCGCCCGGATAGTTGGATCCCGATCGAATTTGTCTAAATGCTCCGATAGCTCCTTAAAAAAAAAAGTTCCCATGGTATTGCGCTTTTCGGGGCGATCCAATGTCAACCAGGCAACATGTTCATCTGTTTCAACTTTGAAGTGGGCGGTTGCACTCATACAATGTCCTTTCTTTGTTGATTGGCATAAATTATTCAATGACACCGAAAATAGTTGAATCAGCAGTTAAAGTCAATTGGGATCTGAATTGTGTCAAAAGATAATTGATCTAATTGGGAGTCTGGGCTATGGTGTGTCCTTTGTTGCTTGTAATAGTTTAGCCACTAGGGCACTAAGCACGCTGATATTATAATATCGCAAATTATAGGTTTCAGGTGTCAGGTTTCAGAATTTAGCACCTTTGATGTTTTATATGAAACATTCAAATAGAGTAGGGTCAGCCATCGTGCCGACCACATTGGGTGTGCACGATAATCCGAATCCGGCGGGCACGATGGACCGCCCTACATTGCTACGGTTTCTTTTTCGATTAAACTGATCGCTTGTCAGGCCAGCGGTTGGGTTGACACCTGAAACCTGGAAACTGCATTAATGACTGCAAAAGCATCTGAAATACGATCGGAACCCGTACTCGGCTTGATCTATGCCGCTTCGGCCTTTTTGATCTGGGGGCTGAGCCCCTTGTACTGGAAGGCCCTGGGTGCCGTGCCGGCCCTGGAAATCATCGCGCATCGGGTGGTCTGGTCGTTTCTTTTTCTTATGGGCCTGATCCTGTTGCAGCGGCGCTGGTCTGAATTTGCAGAGATTTTGAAAAGTGGTCGCATGCTATTAACGCTCATGCTTACCGCGATCCTTGTTTCCGCAAACTGGCTCTTATATATCTGGGCGGTAAACAACAATCATATGCTGCAGGCAAGCCTCGGGTATTACATTAATCCGCTGGTAAATGTGGTATTGGGAATGCTATTCCTGCGCGAGCGATTGAGAAGGCCACAGATTCTGGCGGTAATGCTGGCTGCCGGCGGTGTCCTGTATCTTACAACGGCCTATGGTGAGTTCCCCTGGATCTCGCTCACCCTGGCCTTGAGCTTCGGGCTGTATGGCCTCATCCGCAAAGTTGCCCCGGTGGGCGCCCTGGTGGGTCTGGCTGTCGAAACCATGTTGCTTTCACCGCCGGCCCTGATATATCTTATCCATTTGAATTCCCAGGAAGCTGACACCATCCTGCGGGTGAGCCTCAAGCTTGATTTGCTTCTGATCGGCTGTGCCCCGCTGACGGCTGCTCCTTTGCTGTTCTTTACCCTGGGCGCCAAACGGTTATATCTTTCGACCCTGGGCTTGATGCAGTATATCGGTCCCAGCGGTATGTTTCTGCTGGCCGTATTTCATTATAACGAGCCATTTTCGACGACCCAGGTCTGGACATTCGCCATGATCTGGGCGGCTTTGGGAATCTACTCGACGGATTCGGTGATTTACTATCGGCGGGAGAGATGAGAATTGCGGGTAAAAAGGGCGTAGGGCAAAGGGCAAAGGGCATAGGGCAAAGGGCATAAGGCATAGCAAAAAACAAAAGATGGTGGGAGGCGGGGAAGTTAGGACGTTGGGAAGCAGTTATTGTCCACCTTCTATGCTAAACTTTGAAATCTGATTTCCGGTATCTGTAATCTGTCTTCTGACCTCTGTTTTCTGTTCTCTGATAGGTGGCTGCGTGTTACGGGCTTGGAAAAAGCGATAATAAGCAGATTGAAAAGATAATTGACCTGAATCGAGGTCTGGAGTATGGTGTTTTGTCTGACAGATCCAATAGGAATGATTCAGCATCAAAACCCTTACGATTATTTTTCTTGCGGGAGGTTTAATATGACAAGACAGACATTCAAGCGGATGGTCTGGCTGCTCTGCCTGGCGGTCGCCCTGACGGCATGCAAAGAAAAAATTGAAATTGTTGAAGTGGTGCGGTCCATCAAGACGATTACCGTCAGTAAGCAGGCCTCCGAGAAGATATACAAATTTTCCGGGGTTGTCGCCGCGGTCGATTCATCCGGGCTCAGTTTCCAGGTCGGCGGGCAGGTGATATCTGTGGAAGTGGACATCGGCGATCGCGTAACAAAAGATCAGGAGCTCGCGGCTCTTGATCCGGAGCCCTACCAGTTGGATGTGGATGCGATCCAGG
>JBAVYC010000029.1:0-8628 GCA_049698595.1 Desulfobacterales bacterium
GCGCATGGCCATCCACCAGGTCAACAGGATAGCGGATTATGTCAAATACCTTCAACAAACTCCGCCGGAAATCGATATCCTTTTCAAAGACATGCTCATCGGAGTGACCAATTTCTTTAGGGATCCCGCTGCCTTTGAAGTTTTAAAGAAACAGGTTCTGCCGGCATTGATAAAGAACAAACGGCCTGATTCTTCGATCCGTATCTGGAGTGTGGGGTGTTCCACCGGTGAAGAGGCCTATTCCATGGCCATTTTATTTTCGGAAGCCATGGAGATGCTAAAGCAGCATTTTAATATTCAGATTTTCGCCAGCGACATAGACGCCCAGGCCATTGATTATGCCCGTTTAGGTGTTTATCCGGACAGCATTGCCGCGGATGTACCCCAGGAGCGCTTGAATCAATATTTTATAAAAGAAGACAATTCCTACACGCTCCGCAAACAGATCCGCGATATGATTGTCTTTGCTGTTCAAAACGTTATTAAAGATCCGCCTTTTTCAAAAATTGACTTCGTGAGCTGCAGAAATTTGCTCATTTATATGGATAATGAGCTGCAAAAAAAAGTCTTGCCGTTATACCATTACACCTTAAATCCGGATGGAATCCTGTTTTTAGGCACATCCGAGACCATCGGCGAGTTTACCAATCTTTTCCAACCCATTGACAGCAAACAGAAAATATTTAAGCGCAAAGAATTCTTTCTCGAACGTCCGGTCGATTATCCCGGCATGCCTTTTTATCACGGGCCTAGATTGGATACTAGCGATGACAAAAAGGTGCCGGTGGAGATTGATGTTCAAAATGTGGCTGAAAAAGTAATCCTTGAAAATTTCGCCCTGCCCGGGGTTTTAGTCAATCAGAAGTATGAAATTGTTCATTTTATGGGCAAAACGGACAAGTATCTGGAACCCCCCGTTGGAAAAGCCAGTTTTAACATCTTGTCAATGGCGCGTGAAGGCTTGCGTTTCAAATTGGGCTCGGCCCTGCATAACGCTGTCCGCCAAAAAAGGCCAACCATGTATAAGGCCCTTCGAATAAAATCCAGTGGCGAGTTTCGAACCATCGACCTGACGGTCAGGCCGCTGGTTGAATTTGCTGCGAAACCAGGTTATTTACTGGTAATGTTTGATGATAAAACACCTCATGAATTATCTGTCGGGAAAAATGGGAAAAAAGTTGCAAAGGACGCGACTGATCCTGTCATTGTGAGCCTGGAACATGAACTGGAATCCACCAAGGAGCACCTGCAGACAACCATTGAAGAGATGGAAACATCCAACGAAGAGCTCAAATCGACCAATGAGGAACTGCAGTCGGTTAACGAAGAACTGCAAAGCACCAATGAAGAGCTGGAAACATCGAAAGAGGAGCTCCAATCGACCAACGAGGAGCTCGTAACGGTAAACACGGAACTCCAGACCAAAGTAGACGAATTGTCGCAAATGAATAATGACATCAACAACTTGCTAGGCAGCACCGAAATCGGAACCATCTTTTTGGACACCAGGCTCAATATCAAACGCTTCACTCCGGCCACGACCAAAATATTCAACCTGATCCAGACGGATTTGGATCGGCCCATC
This sequence comes from Desulfobacterales bacterium, assembly GCA_049698595.1. Taxonomy (GTDB): domain Bacteria; phylum Desulfobacterota; class Desulfobacteria; order Desulfobacterales; family JAFDCJ01; genus JAFDCJ01. The sequence continues at coordinate 1,586 of JBAVYC010000029.1, forward strand.
AGCGATATCACGGCAAAAATCAGATATGACAATCTGGAAAAAGATGCCAAAAATGTGCTGGACACGCTATCCATACAGGAAGCGGAAGTAATATGCCAGGCAGGTAATTGGTACTCCATGCGGATAGCGCCCTACCGGACATTAGAGAACGTTATTGATGGGGTTGTGATTACCTTTGTGGATATAACGCGCATCAAACAGACCGAGGACGCGCTGCGGCTATCCAAAAAACACCTGGGCATCTGGAACCGGATCACGGAGATCTTTCTGACCATATCCGACGACGCTATGTACGGCGAGGTACTGCAGGTTGTCTTAAAAGCCATGCATAGCCCCTATGGAACCTTTGCCTATTTAAATGAAGCCGGCGACAGGGTTGTTCCTTCCATGACCCGGGATGAATGCCAGACGGAAACCGAGAATATCAATTTTCCGCACAACTCCTGGGGTGACGTGATATGGGCCCGCTGTATTAAAGAAAAGAAGAGCTTTGCATCCAACGGGCCCTTCACCATCCCTGATGGACACATTCCAATCACCCGGGCCATGGCCGTGCCCATCATCCATCACGAAAAGGCCATCGGCAATTTAATGGTCGGCAATAAACCCACTGATTACACTGATAACGATATGAAATTGCTGGAAATAATTGCTGCCCACATCGCTCCGATTCTGGATGCCAGATTGAAGAAAACAGACGTTTCTAACGCCGTTTGAAATCAGCAATCACCCGGCGTGCCGCGTTGTGGCCCGGAGCGCCGGACACACCGCCGCCGGGATGGGCACCGGAACCACAGAGGTAAAGGTTTGCAACCGGGGTTCGGTACTGGGCCGCCCGGGGATGCGGGCGCAGGCTGAAAATCTGGTCCAGGTCGTGGCGCCCGTGGAAAATATCAGATTCGGTGAGCCCGTAAATCGTTTCCAGATCCAGTGGGCTAAGCATCTGGCGACCGACAATGAGATCCGGCAGATTGGGCATTGAGCGGGCCATATATCCAATGATGTCGTCGGCCACATCCTCCTTGATGTCATCCCAGCTCAACCCATCGGCCAGATGATAGGGATAATATTTGGCCAGTATGCTCATGACATGCTGACCGTCGGGGGCGAGACTGTCATCTAGGGTGGACGGAATTGTAATCTCCAGGCGCGGTGCCTCGGGCAAATGACCGGCGGCGGCCGCAAAAAAATTGGCTTCCAAACCGGCGACATCCGGAAAAATGCAGATATCAGAGCGGTGCCAAGGCCCTGGCTCGCCCGGCGCAAAAAACCGGATGTCCGGCAGCCCCTTGAGAGCCAGGTTAATACGCAGTGAACTGTGCCCCATCCGAATTTGCCGGATGTCCTTGACAAACTCCGGATCCAAATCATCAGGATCCAAAAGCTTTAAAAACGTGCGTTTCGGGTCCGTGTTGGCCAATACGCAACGGCCTGTGACGATTTCGCCGTTTTCGAGTCGCACCCCGACCGCACGTCCTTTTTCAGTCAATATTTTCTCAACGCATGCTGCGGTCCGAATATCCGCGCCTTTTGATCGGGCAAAATTCGCCATGGCCTGGGTGATGCCGCCCATACCGCCCTTTACCAATCGCCAGGCACCCGCTTCGCCGTCTAGCTCGCCAATGGCCATGTGAAAAAAGGGAATCGCCGAACCGGGCTGATGAAGACTGGCATAATTGCCGGAAAAACAGGCGGATGCGTACATACTTTTGATCATGGGACTGTCAAACCAGCGTTCGATGAGATCAAAGGCACTGCTGGTTAACATTTGGAGCAAACGGTGACGTAAATCAGGAGAAAGCCTGCGAATATCAAGGCCCATCCGGGCGAATGCCGCCAAATCCCATAAACCGGCATCCAGTTTAGGCGGTTCTCGCAGCATTTGATTCCGAACCACTGCGCCGACCTTCTGAACCATGGCATCGAATTGCGTCATGGCGTCGTAGTCGACGTTTGAAAACCGCTCCACTTCCTTACGATCGTGTTTCTCATCACCGCATATAAACAGGTAGTCATCTCCGCAGACAGCCAGGGTGCCATCCATGCGGATCATCTCGAACCCGTGCTGTTTAAGTTCAAGGTCCCTGATGACCTCAGTCCTTAGAAGACTGACGACATAAGAAACAGTAGAGATCCGATACCCCGGTTGAATTTCCTCGGTTACCACAGCACCGCCCACCACCGGCCGCCGTTCCAACACAACGGTTTTAAGTCCGGCTTTGGCCAGATATCCTGCGGCGGTCAATCCGTTGTGTCCGCCGCCGACGACGATGGCATCATAGATTTCATTCATTGGTTGCAACCAATCTGGCTAAACCGGAAATGGATATTGAAGACTGAATATTTGTAGTATTCCAGATATCGTTAATTGGTTGATTGGTTAAATGGTTGAAAATGTGGATTTAACCTATATTTGCTAAATAGTTTGACACTTGATATTTCAACAATCGCAACTTACTGAATTGAATAATATTATTTACCTAATCAACCAGTCAACTATTCAACTATTCAACGAAGTTGCACACGCGGGATCGATTAATTTAAAAATTTTTCGAGCTTTTCGATGGTATCCTGGGGTGTTTCACCAAAAAAATCTGCACCGATTCTCTTGGCCCAATGGTCTGTTGCCACCGCTCCGCCCACCATGGTCTTGACCTTGTCACGCAGACCGGCTTCTGTCAACGCTTGCTCCAGTTTCTTCTGGCCGACCTGAGTAGTGGTCATCATGGCCGAGGAGCCCACCACATCGGCATCGAGTTCCTGAGCCTTTTTCACAAATTCCTCAATCGGGACATCCCGGCCCAGGTCATGAACCTCATAGCCGTGTACCCGCAACATGGTCACGATGATACCCTTGCCGATGTCGTGAATATCGCCTTCAATCGTGCCGATCACGATAACAGCCCGTTTCGCCTGCTTTTTGTCCTGGGGCAATGCGGCTTCCAAAATCTCAACTGCGCCCGTCATGGCTTCGGAGGCAATCAGCAACCCCGGTAAAAACACTTCCCCCCGATCAAAGAGGTCGCCCATTTTGCGGATACCCTCGCTAAAACCTTCAGTGATCATCTCAAGCGGGTCCATGCCGTCCGCCAGGGCTTTTTGGGCAATTTCTTTGGCCACCTCACCCTCCATATCCAAAATGGATTGGGCAGCTTTCTTCAACCATTCAGTTTTTTCCATTCTCTTACCTCTCTGTAATTGAACATTCCAATTGGGGTGAAGCCCCAACTTGTTACTCCGCACTTTTCACGATCCGCTTCAGCTCCTTGATGAGATCTTCCGACAGGGGTTTGGGCTCGTGGGTTTTTAAAAGTTCGGCGGCCTTTTGGTTGGCAGATTGGATCAGGCTCTTTGATCCTCTTTTTTCCCATGCGCCTCGCATGCGGCGATCGATGATCGTTGCCTGAACCTGCTCTGTCTCCAAGTACTTGAGGGTGTGCCGCTGGGTTAAAAAGTTATTGCCAATGCCGACTTTCTTGATCAGATCGACACCCATCAGCTCGTCATCCAGGGAAACCCCACTCACAATTCTCTTCACCATAGCGGCAATCTCATTGTCAATGACCAATTGGCCGAAGCTGAATGTCATGCCCGCCTCGAGCATGCCCGCCCCATAAATGAGATTGGCCCCTGCCAGAGCAGAGAGCAACGCGCTGATGGTCTTTTCGTGTCCTGCCTGGGCATCGGATATTTTTGCATCAGCCTACCCACCGGCCACATAGCTGGGAAGACCGTAGTAATTCGCCAGACCGGCCGCACCGGCACTTATCATGGCCATCTCCGGTACCCCCACCACAGCGGTTGCCTGTTGCATATCAAGCGTTGTCGAGGAACTGCCGTATATGACAGGAGTTCCCGGATTTGTCAGCTGCGCCAGAATTATTCCGGCCAGCACCTCTGCATTATGCATGACAAGGGCACCGGAGATAGAAATCGGACTCGATGCGCCGGCCATAACCATGCTGAGCACATTGATGGGCAACCAGTGCCTGGCCGCCTCGATAATGACCTCGGCACTCGACTCAATAATCTGCAGCGGGCTGGTCGGACAGATACCGAAAGAGACTATCGGTCTCTCTTTTAAATTGTCCAGCCCGCCGGCAACTGCCGCAGCCATTTCGATCAATAACTTGGTCCTGGCACCATCTTCAGAATCCGATGCATAATGTTTAGAGCAATTGATTAAGCCGGCTTCGAGCATGTGGAGATCAGCAGACGAGTCGGGTTTATCGCGCGCGGTCACCGGCGCTGTCAGGATATCCATGTGGGTTAGCGCATCCGTCAGACGGGCGATTTGGGCCACATCTGCTTTGGTGGACTCCCGGATTTCACCGGTCTTTAAATCCTCCGTCAATACCCCGACGCCAAAGGTGGTAAATCCCACCTGCTTGCCACCCATCATAAAATCATTTTCAGGGTCACGTCCGGCCAGCAGAATATGGCTGGGACACATGGATATGGCCTGCTTGACGATGTGATCCGGAAACCTGACCACCCGGGTTTTTTTGTTCACCCAGCAACCGCCGTCATGCAGAATATCCAGGGCGGCATCGCAGTCCACACTGACGCCGGTGGTTCGCAGCACATCCTGTGTGGCGGCATGAAGTTTGTCCAGCGCATCCTGTGTAAACGTCTTCAGGCCCCAGCCGGTAGTCATTTCAGTCGCTGCTACCGTGCCTCTTCGCATTTTTTTAACCCTCCTTTCTTGCGATCGATTATTTTGAAAAAGAAAGCTTGGATTTAAACAGATTTACCGAGTTAAGCTCGATATCCAACAGTTCCGCAATCCGGCATTTGGCGACAATCCCACTGGCACCATCGGCAATCATGGGAAGGGTCGCAATATCCAGATCCTGCCGAACCTGATGCATCACTTCTTCATCGGTTAATTCGATGACACTTATTCCGAGTTTCCGGGCCACATATTCTTTGGCTTCCGTGATCTTCATCCTTTGGGTCAGTTGCATCCAAGCCACCAGATCTCCAGCGGTTCGGATGCCTCCCATCCCGGCAGCCATAATGTGGGCGACAGACATCCCGAATGGATCTCCGACGCCAAGCTACAACCCGTCCGCTTTCCCGATCTCAACCAGGGCCTTTGCGGCCCTGGTCGTGCAATCGATGGGCGGTGACTCGTACATGGGAAGCCCGCAAACGCCCATGCCCACGTTGGGGTGGACCGGAATGTTGGCAACCTTGACGGTCTCCTTCACAAAGGTGACCGCCCGGGCCAGGTTCCAGGGGGTTGACTGGGTGGTTTTGACATTGACGGCCGGGCCGAAAATATCCGCGCCGACCGCTTCGGCCATCTTAACCTGGTCGTGGGGATACATCCCCGCCAGCCGGACGCCGTCAAAGGTAATCTCCCCATGCAGGCCCAACACGAATTCACTGGACATCCCCAGTTCAATCGCCATCTTGGGCGCGGTTTCTTTTAACTCCCGGATGGCCTGCAGGGCGGCGAAAAAATCCGCATCCCCGGCGGAAGCGGCGGTGTCGAAGTTAAACCCGTCGCACCCCACTTGATACAGATTGCGGGCGATGAAGACGAGATCGTTTCTCAGTTGCTCGGCGGCCGCTTCCTGAGCCTCCTGGGCCTCTTTAATATGCCCTGCAGGGAGTAATTCGGATGGATTCGGAAAGGCGCCGTCCGGCTGAAAATATAGTCCCAGGTTCGGCTGGGTGCCATAAATCAAGGGAACGGTGGTGGCCTGATTCACTGAATAATATTTTTGCTTTTCATAATTGACAATCGGTTTAACGGGTTTACAGCTGTAGTCGACGTGGCCAACTCCGGCCGTGTCCGCACAGCAAACGCGTTCATAGGCCAAAATGGATTGCATATAGCTCATGGGAAGGTCTATGCCGCCATCCGCCTGGTCGCCGATTAATGTCATGGAAGCCCCGTCATCGGTGGTAATGACCTCTTCGCCCGGTTTTACGGCAACGATCCGGTTGGTGTCGGCAAAGATCTCAAATAGTTGTTCCAGTTCATCTGAGTTCAGTTCCGGTATTTTACCCCGTTCGGCGGCATCCTGAGTGCCGACCAGGATGTCCTCTTTCACCTGTTCCGCGGACATCTCAACCCGGGCACCGTCTCCCATTCGCGTAATGATTTTATCTGGCATGGCTCAACTCCTTTTTATTTCAGTTCTTCATCAGCTCTGCGCATGATATCTTCCAGTCTACCGATCACGTCATCCGGCAGTGGGTTTTTCGGTGGACTGGCCAAAATTTTTTCAACTTTTTCTCTGGCGTTGTCATACACATCCGGCCGGCCCAGTTCTACCCATTGCTCAAATGAATTACGGTCGCACAATTGCGGCATTATAAACTCGCTGCTGCGGCAGGCCTGGATGGTGCTGGACTGGTTCAGAAAATGACCGCCGGGTTTCACTTCTTTAATGTCTTCAAAGTAGTTTTTGGCTTCAGACATGTCCACCCCGTCTTTCAGACGTCTGCACAAACAGGCGATTTCATCATCCACCACAATTTGTTCCAGTGTCATCATATTGCTGGTTTCAAGGGCACCGGGTCCCTGCACCAGGTCCACGCCCAGCATAACGAGCGGCAGTGTCGTAATCAGCTTCTCCATGACCGCCTGGGAACCATGATCTTTGGCTTCCGTCAAACACCCGGCCTGGGTATCCGGCAGATTGTAAAATTTAGCCATCTCGCCCCTGGCCGCTGTTTGCAGGACCATTTCAGGTGAGCCTTCCAAAAAACCACCGGTTGAAAAGTTTGTATTGCCGGATGCATCCCCATAGATAATCGGCGTCCCGGGCCGCGCCATCTGGAAAAGGGTGAGTCCCGATAAAGCTTCCGCATTTCCCATGGAAATATTGGAAAATAAACTTGCCGGACCGGTGGAACCGGCACACGGCATGGGGAAAAGACATATCGGTGCATCAATCTGGATCAGTTCCAAATAGGCATCACACATCTTGCCTTCGTGAACAAGGGGCGCCAGGGTACAGTAAACCACGGAATAAAGATGTCTTTGCTTGACGGCTTCCTCAGATCCGAGAATGGCGACCATAGCC
>JBAVYC010000030.1:0-4937 GCA_049698595.1 Desulfobacterales bacterium
ATCCAAGTTCCCGCCGACCGCTACTGGGGTGCTCAAACCCAACGGTCGCTGATTTATTTTTCCATCGGCAAGGACCTTATTCCCATCGAAGCGGTCCATGCCATGGCGATTGTAAAAAAAGCGGCGGCACTGGCCAATCACGCGCTCGGTAAGCTGTCAAAGGAAAAGATGGAGTTGATTGGGCAGGCCGCCGAAGAGGTCATCGAAGGCAAACTGGATGACCATTTTCCCTTGCACGTATGGATGACGGGCAGCGGCACCCAGTCCAACATGAACGTCAATGAAGTCATCGCCAATCGTGCCATCGAGATGGCCGGTGGTGAGTTGGGCAGTAAAAACCCCATTCACCCAAACGACCATGTCAACATGTCCCAATCTTCCAACGACGCCTTCCCAACAGCCATGAATATCGCCGCCGCCAGGGCGATTAAAGAAGTCTTGATCCCCAGGGTTAAAAAACTGCGGAATGCCCTGGATCGCAAAGCCAGGGCCTGGAACGATATCGTTAAAATCGGACGCACCCACATGCAGGACGCCGTTCCCCTAACCCTCGGTCAGGAAGTTTCCGGTTATGTGGGTATGCTTGACGATGATATTGGACGGCTGGAGGCGGCTTTGGAGGGTCTGTACAAGCTGGCTCTTGGTGGAACGGCAGTTGGCACCGGTCTAAATGCCGGTAAAGATTTTGCAAAAAAAGCCGTGCAGAATATCACCACGATCACAGGCTTGAGTTTTGTACCGGCTCCCAACTTGTTTACGGTCATGGGCGCGCACGATGCACTGGTACAGGTCAGCGCAACCATGAAAACACTGGCGGTTTCGCTCTATAAAATCGCCAATGACATCCGCTTGCTCAGCTGTGGTCCGAGGGCCGGATTATATGAATTGAGGATTCCGCAGAATGAACCGGGCTCATCGATTATGCCTGGAAAAGTCAATCCCACCCAGTGCGAGGCCATGACCATGGCGGCCGCTCAGGTCATGGGGTATGACACCGCCGTGGCTTTTGCGGGGGCCGGCGGCTACCTGGAGATCAACCTTTACAAACCCATGATTATCTTCAACATCATCCAGTCCGTGCATATTCTGGCGGACAGCTGCAACAACTTCACAGACTTCCTGGTTGAGGGTGCGGAGCCGAACCGCAAGCAGATTGACCGGTATTTGCATGAATCGCTTATGCTCGTGACATCCTTGAGCCCGGTGATTGGTTATGACAAGGCCTCTGAAATAGCGCATTTTGCATTTGAAAATGATTTGACGCTTAAAGATGCGGCCTTAAAACTTGGCTATGTCAGTGCTGAAGATTTCGATCAAATTGTCGATCCATACAAAATGGTGTATCCGGACGGCTCGTGAGACTAATTTATTTGACACACCAGGGCCATTTTCTTATACTATCATAAAAAATAAAGAATTTAAGACTGTTAAAGGAAAGCTTGTGGAAAATTACCCGAATGGCAAGAATCGTGGACGATGGTGGCTTATAGCAATTATTGTTGTCCTAGGTCTGACCGTCATCGTTTTGGGCGGATATCTGGTCTGGACTTCAGTGCGTACCGAGAATACGAAGATACCGGCAACGGGAAGAATTGGGGCAGAGGTGGAAAAACCCCCCGAACTGCCGCGGATGGCGAACCAGCCTCCGAAAATCAAGGCGCCTGAGCCCATCACACCATCTTACGCACCGGATGCCCCCCTGCTTGAACAGGTGCGGGAAGCTATGCGAAAGGGAATCGATCCGGACAGCGCCCTGGCAATGGCAAAATCACTGCCGGATCAGCCGGAAAGGGCAGATGCTGCGTTTATTTTATTGGAGTACGCCGCTGAAGCCGAAAATGGGGAAGCAGCTTTAGAAGTCGGACGGTATTTTGATCCCACCTATGCAGGCGACAGCGGGACGATTGTTAAAGATCCCGAGGTCGCCCACGACTGGTATCAGTTGGCGTTGTCCCAGGGATTGCTCGAAGCCGATGTTCACCTTTCTAATCTTAAACAATGGGTTACAAAGCAGGCGGCTGAAGGATCTTATAAGGCACGTCAATTGTTAAAAAACTGGCAATAGCTATTGAATATTCAATTCTACATCTCATTTCTGAATCGGACCCCTATTCAACCATGGAGTGTGAAATGAATATTAAAAAAGTGATGGTCCCAAAGACAGCCGGATTACTCTCATTATTTGCGGCCAGCCTCGTCTGTTTGTTATTGATCTGGACAGGCGCCGTAACTGCCCAGCAGCGCAACCCTCTGCTTATACCCGGTAAACAGACTTTATATCAAAAGGTGATAACCCACCCGGGTGCAAAATTGTTTGCCATCAATGGTGACTCCGTGCGGGTTCTGGAGGATTGGATTAAGCCGTTTACGGTATATTACGTTTACGAGCGGGCTTACGTTGCCGGTGAACCCTGGCTGGAGGTCGGATTGTCGAGCACCGCGGGTTCAGTCGGGTGGATCAATGGGGCCAAAGCTTCCGACTGGAACCAGGCCTTGACACTCGTCTTTACCGAAAGAACCGGCCGCCGGCCGGCGCTTTTTTTCCGGGATCTGAGTTCTCTGCAAATAGTCGCCGGCTCGCCCACTCCCCGTAAACAAACATCTCAGCTCGTAAGTCAATTTAGCGCGATTCAATCCGGAGAAATGTCACGGCCGGATAATTTCCCGCTATTGGCGGTTGAACCGCCCGGCGAAGCAGTGTCTGAAAAGCGGTTCTATCTAATACCCATTTTTAATACGATCGAGCTTTTTGAAGGTGTTAAATTTCTGGAAGTGGCTTCCATCGATCCGGGGTCCGGCCAACTGCCGGTGGATACGGAATTAAAAACTGCGATTGTATTCGTCATCGATACCACTGTTTCCATGAAACCATACATCGAACGGACCCGCGAGGCCGTTCGCAAAATTTATGATGCCATTGAAGAAGCCGGCCTGTCCGAAAAAGTCGCCTTCGGCCTGGTGGCCTATCGCAACAGTACCCGCAAAACGCCGGGTCTTATCTATGAGGCCCAGGTGTTGTCTGATCTGCGGGACGGACGTAAACGCGATCAATTTGAATTCGCATTGGCCCAGACACAGGAGGCCGAAGTCTCCACGCATTCCTTTAATGAAGATGCCTTTGCCGGGCTCAAGACAGCCCTTGACAAACTATACTGGGCACCGTATCAGTCCCGGCTGGTTTTTCTTATAACTGATGCAGGTGCGATCCGTAACGACGACCCATTTTCTTCCACGGGGATGAACGAGACCGAAATCGCCGACCTGGCGGCAGCCAAAGGGGTCAAGATCTTTGCCTTGCATCTTAAAACTCCCGCAGGGAAAAAGCAAGGTAACCATAATTATGCCGAAATCCAATACCGGGTTTTGACCGGGCATAGCGATCCGACTATCGGGGATCTGTATGTACCCATCGCAGCCGATCGGGCTGCCGCCGGTCTGCGGGGTTTTGGGGGGGTGGTTGAAGGTGTCGGTGCTCAGATGGTGGAATTGGTGAGGGCCACAGGCGTCGGTGAACGTCTGGTTCTGCCGGATGCATCCGCCGCTCAAACCAAAGATGCCGTGCAGGAAGCGGTGCGCAAAGCCGCCATCCTGGGGTATGCCATGCAGCTGGAATTTTTAGGGGCCCGTGGCGGCATCAAATCTCCGGAGGTAGTCAAAGCCTGGGTTTCAGACATGGATCTTGCCAGACCCGACACGCCGACGTTTAATGTGACTCTCATGTTAACCAAAAACCAGCTCAGTGACTTGAGCTGGCGGTTAGAGGTGGTGCTTGACGAGGCCCAGAGAACCAAGCGGACAGGGGCCCGAGATTTCTTTAACAGTATCCTGTCGGTGGCTGCCCAAACATCCCGTGATCCCAGCCAGTTTAGCCGAAAACCTAATCAGAATCTGGGGGAGTTGGGTATTCTGGCCGAATTTCTCGACGGCTTGCCCTACCGCAGCAATATTATGCGACTCACGGAGGAGGACTGGTACCGGTTAAGTCTGGGGGAGCAGCAGGCATTTATTAATAACTTAAAATCAAAGATTAAAAGATATACTCAAATCCATGACGATGTGGCCAACTGGACAAGTTTCGGTGCCAAAGAACCGGGAGATGCCGTATATAGAGTCCCGTTGAGTTTGATGCCCTAGAAGAGGCGCCTTTAAGATCCTATTTTTTGCATTTTTAGCAAATAAAATTGTCGACGAAAAATTCCTCATCTTCCTTTGATTGGATATTTTCAATTGCATATTTAAGATTTATTGAATTTTTCCGATATTAAAAAGTATAGTCTGTCTTTGGGTCCATATTCCGGTTTGCCAGTATTACATACTGAACAGTATGCACGTCTCAAGGCGCTTTGAATATGAATCCAATTTTTTTGCAATTTCAGGTCAAATTATTCAATTCCCGTTCCTTATTAATTTTGCCGTCTTCAATGACAAAATCAGATCTTTTAGGAATAGATCCGCTTTGGCGTGTGGAAGAACTTAGTTCGCTTCGCTCACAATTGGAATGATGGAACAATGGAATACTGGAATATTGGGTCTTTTTCGTTTGGGAATGCCATGATTGCCACGAAGGGGTGGTTACCCCTGGCATCTATATCAACATTCATGGAGAAACTATAAAAATTGATCCCAATGCGCCGGAGGCGCACAAGAAGCCTTGATCCAAACACTGAAGTTATGCGTTTTTGACCATTATTTTTACCCCGTAAAACCTTTTTTTCTGTTTCACCGGGGCCATGATAGCGCTAAAGCTTCACTGCGTGCCCAACATTCCATCATTTTTACCCCGTGAAACTTTTTTTCTATTTCACTGGGGCCATGTAGGTAGCATAAAACCAGTGTCGTTAAAAACTACATGAATTCAATGTATTATAGAAATTCCGAAATTTCAGGGAGACTTTAATGTTGCTCGGTAGCCAAAATAAATCGTTGGAAAAAGAAAA
>JBAVYC010000031.1:0-7927 GCA_049698595.1 Desulfobacterales bacterium
CCGTTATCATGCGCGCATTCATGGGCTGCGCAGTGATGCGCTTCACCGAAAATATGCTTTTGAAGCGGGATTTGTCCATTACGGTCCTTTATTTTATCCGAAAGCAACTTCGACTATAGTATAATCATCCTCGAAATTCTCTGAGTTTCCTAAGTTTTTTGCATAGTTATATAAACGATCTAAAATTGGCTGACCATCCTTATGGTAAAGAACATATCGTTATTCTCTTCGCCTGGGAAGGTAATGTTCAGTGCCGCTAGTACTTGTTCAGGGTCTTTGAAATCAGTACTTGGCAATGACTGAGAACGCAACACATTCATAACCGAGACCGAAAGTAAAGCGGCTCCTACACCGTGACCACTGACATCAATCAAGTATATTGCAAAATGATTCTCATCCACCATGTGGTAACCAAATGCATCCCCTCCCAATGATGTTGATGGAACAAACCGCCAGTCTGTTCGAATGGGGCCTTCTGTAATAGGCTCAGGTAAAATTGTTCTCACATAGTCGGCCGCGTCGGCAAGCTCCTGGTTAAGAAGCTTTAATGCCTGGTTACGTTTGATAAGAGCAGCGTTTGTCTTATGGTGCTCTTGCTCAAGTTTTTCTTCTGCAGTGATGGCTGCACGGGAATATATATATCCTAAAAAAGTCAAAAGTAAACAGATAAAAATAATATTACCGTAATTTAAAGCGACTATATAAATCTGGCTGAGTTCTATAATAGGAACTGATACATTGGCATAATAATTCATTGCAATATAAGCAAAGCAGTATATCGATGCCACTAAAGCCTTTCTGGTCGTGCTCCAGTGTAAAACAAAGACGCACACAGGCTGGACTAAAACAATGTATTGAAATCCCGTATCCCAGCCAATAACAACGGTGCATACAGCAGCATGGGCAATATTTTCAACAGTGATGAGGAGGTAACCCTGCGAGATATATCCTCTCCTGTGAAGAATGAAACCAGTAGCCCATAGAACCACTTGAGCTGTGTTCAATTTGGTAACGAACGTGACCATTTGCGGGTTCCTACTTTTCCTTAGGCTGCGGCCCGGAGCTGACGTGCGGCGCAAGCATATCCCACTGGCTTGACGCCACGCAGTACAGGCAAAAGTCGCCTTGGTCGAAGATCGAACAGTTCATCGGGCCGCGCTTATCCTTATGCGCGTAAGCCCCGACAAAAGGCGTCTTCGTCGGCCTCACAGGTCTTGTGAGAATCCACGTGATGCCATTGCAGCCCGAAAACGCCTCTTTCAGCTTATCCTCTTCATCCAGCTGTACCTCGATCACTGTAGTCGTCGGCTTTACGTTTTTAACCTTGTGCGGCGACCGCGTTATCACCACCGCCTCAACACCGATCTCCTCGGTCCTGGCGCGATTCGGTGTTAATCGTATCTTCTGGTTTAAGGGGTTTGGAACATAGTTAAAAAATGGGAAACTATGAATAGGGAGATACAACTTGACGTCCCCTCCAACCATTGTTGTAACTTATGTATAAACATCGATCGGAGGTGAAGAACGTGCTCGCTTTATAAATTCGTAAAATTGGTAACTCCCTGGGTATCGTGCTGCCTAAAGAGGCGCTGTCTCGATTGAAAGTCGCGGAAGGCGGCACCGTATATTTGACAGATTCAAAGGATGGTGCTTTCAGGTTGACGGCCTTAAACGAAAAATTCTCCGATCAGATGAAAGAAGCGGAACGGATCATGCGTGAAGATCGGGATGTCCTGCATGAACTTGCCAGGAGATGAAAACTGACTGGAAGTTGAACGGGTTCTTGTTTTCGAGAAGCTGGGCAAGGGGGAGCTTGCACCGGACGAATTTGCCGGGTGGCTTCGGCTTCACGGAAAGATCTTTGAGGAGCGTTGATTTCCGGCTCAGCCATCTCGGCGGAAATGACTAAGCATTGCGAAACCACCCTTCAGAATTCGATTCGGCTCGTCGCAAGCTGCGGTTCGCTGTTTAAACCAGACCCGGCTATCGAAGCGGCAAATTTTATTCAAATGGACACTTCGACCTACGGCGCCTCATGCGAGGCCCGGAAATGTTGTCCCTGACACCTTGTATAAAACTCCAATAAATAGTGGGTCAATATCATCAAATTTACATCAATTTCTCGTGGAAGCCGCTTCCACAATCAAAATCTCATAAATTGCAATTATTAAATTTATGTTTTTTAGCTTTTTCCCGCCAACAACTGTTTTACTTTCCTGACGCCGTCGCCGGCATCCTGGGCATAGGCATCCGCGCCAATGCGATCGGCCCAACGCTGGGTCACGGGGGCACCACCGATGATGGTTTTATATTTATCCCGCAATCCCGCTTTTTTCAACTGCTGTTCCAGTTCTTTCTGGCCGACCATCGTCGTCGTCAACAGGGTGCTGGTCCCAATGATATCGGCGCCGAACTTTTCCGCCTCCTCGATGAAGCGGGAAATCGGAACATCGCGGCCAAGATCCAATACATCAAATCCATTGGCTTTAAAAAGAGATACAACGATCGTTTTGCCGATATCGTGGACATCTCCTTCAACGGTTCCCAGGACAATTTTACCGGATACCAGCTCTTTTTCACTGGGGATGGCGGCATTAATGATTTCCGTTGCCTTTTCCATTGCCGTGGCCGAGTAAATCAGGGCCGGCAGAAACAGCCGCCCGGTCTCGAAAAGATCGCCGACTTTGTTAATTCCCGGAATGAATCCCTTTTCCATTAACACTAAAGGGTCAATGCCCTCGTCGATCCCCCGCTTTGCCAATTCTACCGCCTTATCAGCCTTACCATCCACAATAGCTTCTGTCGCTTCCTCAAATATTTTTTCAGTCATAGTACCCATCCTTAATTTAGTCCTAAAATGTTGGACCGCTCATCATAGATTAATCAAAAGATTTGTACGAACGAATTCCCACTCTGTCTTTAAACATATTTACGCAGTTGATTTCCAGATCCAGCAACTCGGCAATTCTGAATTTGGCATCGATTCCCTTGGCCACTGCCGGTGTTTCGTTGACACGCCCGATATCCAGGTCTTCTCTGATTTCGTTCATCAGCACCGTGTCGGCAAGGTCTGCTGCCGAAACACCCAGTTTGTCGGCGACGTAATTTTTTGCTGCCTCGATTCTCATCCCTCGGTTCAGTTGCAAACGCGCTACCAGATCTCCGGCAGTGCGGATACCGCCCATCCCCGAGACGACTGCATGTGCAGCATGCATCCCCAGAGGATCCCCAACACCCACCTACAACCCGTCCAATCGGCACAGTTCGACATGGGCTTTTGAGGCTCGTGACAGGGCATCCAGCGGCGGCGTCAGGGTCAGGGGCACCCCCCCGACCCCCATGCCCAGATTGGCATGTACCGGTATCTCGGAAACTTCGGAGCAGGCCTTGGTAAAAACGATGGAACGGGCCAGATTCCAGGGTAGTGATTCGTTTGTTGCGATATTGATGGCCGGCCCGAAAATCGTAACCCCTGCTTTCCGGGCAAGCTTTAGCTGATCATGGGGATAAAGCCCGGCCAAGCGCACACCGTCATACTCGATCTCAGCATGCATCCCCAGTATAAATTCGCCCGACATGCCCATCTCGATTCCCATCGCCGGATATTTGGCGTGCAAAATTTCCACCGCTTTTAAGGCCGCATAGAACTCCGCATCCCCCGAGGCAGCCGTAGTATCGAAATTAATTCCGTCGGCGCCTGCTTTTTCGTAAAGTTCGCTGCCGACATACACCATGTCTTTAATGGCATACTCCGCCATCTGTTCGTATGCTTGCTGGGCCTCGTCAATTTTTCCCACGGGAAGCAAATCCGCCGGGTTAACCACGGGCCCGTCGGGCACGCTGTACAATCCTAGATTCGGCATGGAACCATAAAAGATGGGGGCAATTGTCTGCAGTACCGCTTGTTCCATGTTGGGCTTTTCATATTGCACCACATGCTTGCACTGCTTGAAGCTGTAGTCGATATGGGTTAACTCCAGGGTGTCGGCACCCAACCCCCTTTCGAACAAAAGCAGCTGCTGAATCTTGCTGACAGGGATATGAGCGCGTTCGATTTTGGAAGTCATGTTGTCATAGGTCAGACAGCATTCCTTGCCCTGTTCTACCCCGACAACCCTATCCTTGCATCGATAAAGATCCAGCAAATATTTTATCTCATCATCAGTTAAAGGAGGGACCCCGGCCCGTTCGGCAGCATCCACGGCACCCGCCTCAAGCTCCTGTTGGATTTCGGCGGCCGACATTTCGATCCGGCTGCCGTCACCCATCCTGACAACAATTTTCTCCATGGGCAATCTCCTTGTTCAGACCTCGTTATTCATCAAACAAAAGTTACTGTAGACCGTGGAATTGCCCAGAAACTGGCTATTCGGTCGGTCTGGGTTAAAAGGTTCATGGTTCAGGGTTCAAAGGTTACAGCCGATGGATACTGTTCCCAATATTAGCCCAATTAGTTGGGAGTTATTGGTTTAGTAGGCTTGAAGCTGGGAGGCTGGGAAGCTCAAAAGTTCCACGTTTTCTAAGCATCCCAGCATTCCGGCGTCCCAGCCAATAACCTTATCTTTTCGATACACGCTGTCCGGGGATTTTTCAACCCGGAACGTGGAACCCTGAACCGCTCAACCGAGAATTTACATCCTGGTTCGTTGGTTTTTAGGATCATAGGGAGACTGGATATGAACCTCGGCCGGAATCATTTTGCCTTCGACTTCGAGTTCATATTTGCCGTCCAACACCCATTGATCGGTGATGTTATCCTCATTTTTCACATATCCCATGCCCACGGCAGAGCCGATTTTGAAACCGTAAGCACCGGAAGTCAGGTTGGCCATCCAGACACCGTCCCGGTATATCGGCTCACTGCCATACAACCTGATATCCGGGTCCTGGGGTGTAAACATGACGAGTTTTCGTGTGATTCCCGCCTCATTTTTGCTCACCAAAGCATCACGGCCTCTGAAATCGCCCTTGGCCAGCTTCACGCCAAAACCCAGGCCGGCTTCATAGGGGGTGTCATCGGGGGTGATGTCTGATTCCCAATGGCGATAACCGGTTTCCAGTCGCAGCGAGTTAACCGCCTGCATCCCGACCAGGCGCAAGCCGAACTGTTTGCCTTCCGCCATGAGGGCATCAAACACCGCCGCTGCGAACATACTCGGGATATAAAGCTCCCATCCCAATTCACCCACGTAAGACATTCTCAGGGCCCACGGCCGGGCATAAGCAACATCGATTTCTTTGGCAATGCCGTAAGGGAAGGCCTCATTGGAAAGATCGGCATCCGTCAGCCTGCCAAGCAGATCTCTGGATTTGGGTCCCATGATCGCCAGCATGGCATAGCCATGGGTCACATCCGTGATCACCGCATGGGCATCCTCCGGGATCCGGCGTTTGAAGTAATCATAATCGTGTACCACCGTCGCCGCCGCGGTTACGATAAAAAAAGTGTCTTCGGATAAGCGCGTCACCGTAATGTCGGTTTCGAACCCACCCGCTTCGTTTAAAACCGGAGTATAAACGATTTTGCCTTTGGGCACCGCCACATCATTCGCACAAAAATACTGCAGGACATCCTCGGCATCACGGCCCTGAACCAGGAATTTACCCATCGATGTCAGATCATAGAGACCGACGCCATCGCGCACGGCCAAATGCTCTTGACCCTGATACTCAAACCAGTTGGGCCGTTGCCAGCTGTATTGGTGGACCGGTTCGACACCTTCAGGGGCAAACCAGTCGGCACGTTCCCAGCCCGAATTCTGGCTGAAAGCAGCCCGTTTCGCTGCCAGGCGATCGTGGATGGGGGAGCGGATGATACCCCGGGCCGAGGTCAGCTGCCGATTGGGATAGTGATGGTGATAGAGCACCCCGACGGCCTCCACAATGCGGTCCTGCAGATAGCGGGCGTTTCGCTGCCAGGGGAAATAGCGCCGCACATCAATGGGCCACAATTGCTCTTCCGGATGTCCCTGGTCAATCCAATGCGCCAAGGCCCGGCCGACGCCGCCGGCACTTTGAATCCCCACGGAATTCATGCCGCAGGCCACAAAAAAGTTTTTAACCCCCGGGGCTTCTCCAACCATAAACGCCGTGTCGGGGGTAAAGCTTTCCGGCACCACCGACAGATGGCGGATCTGAGCGGTTTCCAGGGCCGGAAACCGTTTCAGACCGCAATCCATGAAAACCTGGAACTGATCCCAGTCTTCCTGAAGCTCTTTATACATGAAGTTTTCAGGGATACCTTGCATCCCCCAGGGTTTCGACACCTTCTCGAAGCCTCCCAATAGAATACCGTCGGATTCGGACTTAAAATAGGTGACACCGTCAAAATCGCGCACCGTCGGAAAATGTTTTTTTAACCCTTCAATCGGCAGCGTTACCGCATGCATGTGCTCGGCGGCATGCAGCGGCACACTCACATCGACCATCTGGCCGACCTGGCGACCCCACATACCGGCGCAATTGACCACATATTCGCAGGTGACATCTCCCTGGTCGGTGCTGACGCCACACACAGCACCTTTTTCTGTTTTAATACCGCTGACCTTGACATTTTCAAAAATTTTGGCGCCGCGCATTTTGGCCCCTTTGGCCAACGATCGGGTTGTCTCAATCGGGCTGGTAATGCCATCCCGCGGAAGGTAAAATGCGGCGACGAGATCATCGGTTCGCATACCCGGGACCAGCTCACCGGCTTCTTTGGTGCTGACTTCATGCATTTCAATGCCGAAAGCCCGGGCCATGGCGGCACCGCGCAGCAATTCGAACCGGCGATCTTCGGTCTGGCAAACGGCCACAGCGCCGTTTCTTCTGAAACCGGTGGCTTCCCCGGTTTCTGCCTCCAGCCCTTCATAAAGGTCGACCGTATATTTCGCCAGATTGGTCATCTCCTGATTCTGCCGCAGTTGGGCCAGCAACCCGGCGGCAGCCCAAGTCGTTCCGGAAGCAAGCTCTTTTCTTTCCAGAAGCACAACATCCGTCCAGCCGAGCTTGGTTAAATGGTAGGCCACGCTGCAGCCGACGATGCCGCCGCCGATAATAACGACTTGGGCGTGTCCGGGAATTTCCTTACTCATGTCCACCTCCTGGTTTTTAATCTTTTAATTTCTAATTTTGTACATTTTGTGGCAATAAAACTGAATCGAGATATTTTCTCAATCTTCTATTTTCAATTCCCTGATAACTCGGGATTTACGCTTCGCTGCAACCGGCTCGTCCGGGTTGGTTGAAATTTATTTTTTAAAAATCAGCGGCCCCTAGCAGAGGTGGCCCCGGCGCCTTCCAGAGGCCATCCTCATACCCCCAGCTGGTGGTCGCTGATTTCCGAGACGCCAGTCAATAGACATAACAGTTGAAATCTTTTCCCAAGCTGGTTTTCAAAAATTTCAACATGAGCTCTTCGGTGTCCTGATGCTCCATCTTGACGATCAATAGTTTTCGGCCGGTTTTCTGATCAACGCAGACCTTACGGTGCAGGAATTGTTGGTCCAAATCTAAGAAAGCTTCATCCACCTTAAAAAATGCCGGATCATCAAAATACCCACCTTTGTCCTCGATAACGATATAGCTGAATGCCGGATCAAAAGCAGCTTTGATTTTCTCGAAGCATGAATCGCGATGTGAATCCATCAGTCCAACTTTGTTAAGATATTTTATCTTTAAAACGCTGTACGCAGTTAATATCGATGCCCAGTACCTCCGCCATCCGAAACTTTGCCTCAATGCCCTTGGCGCACCTCGGAAGCGGTGTTACGGCACCGATCTGAAGATCTTCACGCACCTCGGTCATAATTACGGGATCCGTCAATTCCGAAACGGCTATCCTGAGCCTGTCTGCCACGTACTTCTTCGCCTGCTGGATTCGCATGCCGCGGGCCATTTGCACGCGTGCTACCAGATCTCCGGCAGCCCGCATTCCGCCCATTCC
>JBAVYC010000032.1:0-1789 GCA_049698595.1 Desulfobacterales bacterium
CGGCATCACAAGGTTTCTCTTTTTACCTTGGATGAGCATTTTTATTCGATTCCGGGGTTGAGACTTTTCGAGCTGGGCGATTAGTTAAGTCGGCACATCCATAAACATATAATACGCTTTTATTTATCGATGAAATTCAGCATTCCGCCGAAACAATAAGAGCGCTCAGATACCTCCATGAAGATGTAAAGGAATTAAATGTTATTGCGGCAGGTTCACTTCTTGAGGTGTTTTCAAAGCAGGCGGGTTTTTCCTTTCCTGTGGGCAGGGTTAAAAATCTTTATTTATATCCTGTAAATTTCCTATGATCTATCTATTGCAACCGATTGGAATGATCCTTAAGATAAACGATCGCTTGTTCGACAATGGCGCGATCCATTTCATGAATCTCAATCTTCCGACCGATACCATTGGGCATTGTAACGTTTAGCTGCCCTCCCAGGTGTTCCTGGAAATCATCAAGGCCCTGCAATATTTCCAGTTTTCCATCCGGTCTAGTCAATTCTAAAAGATCACTCCAAATCGGAAGACCGGTTTTTTTCAACCCCTTTAGGATGACATCGCATTCTTTGCTGGTTATGAGGCCGATTTGAGAAGCGTAGAAAGAATCGATGGCAATGCCGATGGATACGGCTTGACCGTGACCTATCTCATAACCCGACATTGACTCCAGCCTGTGCGCACTCCAGTGCCCAAAATCCAGCGGTCGGGCGGTGCCGAACTCGAAAGGATCTCCGTTGGCGCCAATGTGATCTAAATGGAGGATGGCGCAGCGCCTGACGGTTGATTCGATGGCCGCATTATCTCTTTTCCTGAGGTCAGTCGCGTGGCTGCGCAGATAATCAAAGAATTCGCGATCTTTGATAATGGCCACCTTGAATGCCTCTGCAATGCCGCCAAACCAGTGTTTTGCCGGCAGCGTTTGAAGAAATTGGTAATCTATCAATATCGCAAAAGGCGGCGCAAAGGTGCCCGCAAAATTCTTCATGCCGTGTTCATTGATCCCGTTTTTAACGCCAACACCGGCATCATCCTGAGCCAGAACGGTGGTTGGGATTCGAATCAGCCTGAGTCCCCGATGGACCAGGGATGCAGCGAGTCCCACAGCATCCAGGACGCTGCCCCCGCCGATGGCCAGGACAAAGCTTTGGCGGCACAGATGACTTTCGGCCATTTTTGTCATGATGGGCTTCACGGAATCCCAACCACTCTTTATCTTTTCGCCTCCGGGAACGATATCGACAGGACCTTCCATTTTAAGGCATCCGGACCATTTCTCCATATATTGTTCGATTTTATGCGCCAACTCAGGTGTGGCCTCGGCAACACCTGAATCAAGCATAACCTTTATTCGATGACGCCGATTCTCATTTAGGCGATCAATGACACCGGCCAGCAGATCGTTGTGGGGCTCAAAAAGGTTTCTGGTAAAATAAAGGGGATAATCATAGGAAACCGTAAAACTCTGTTGGTAGCATTCGGCCGGAAAAACCCTAGGCGATCTTTTATTTATCATACAGGATTTGGATTGCATATTGTCCCTAGTTTTAATTGTTCTTTGGGGTATATTCCCCCTTTTTTGATTTCGAAAGATGATAACGATTTTCAGGGTTGAATACAAGCCTAATTCGGATTTCGTTGATTGGTTGATTAAGGAAAAGAAGTTGATTGAGTGACCGGTTGATTAGGCACTTAGCGCGGTTTTTCTGACAACACGTTCTAAGGAACTGACGCTGTTCCGCCGGCGGATTCAGGCATTTAGGGATTTAGGGATTGGGGAAATTAGGGA
>JBAVYC010000033.1:0-2147 GCA_049698595.1 Desulfobacterales bacterium
TATGTTCTGCTGCCGGCAGACCTTCTCGGTTTCCGCTGCAGCCTGGTCGGCTCGATAGGAGAAATAAATGCAACTGACGCCGCACCGCGATCCCATGGCCTGCCGCAAGATTGGCTCTAGGGCGCCATTTTGTGCCGCCTGCAGCCGGGCCAAAGTTTCCAGTATGGCGGGGAGCTGCGCGGGAGCCCGGGTTGCGGGCAGAACAGCGATACTACCGCCCGTCAGGCTGCCGTTGGTCGCCAGGCCCACTGCACACCCCTTGTCTTGCAACTGCACCGCCAGCGATGCAATAACCTCCAGGGTGCGCTCAAAAGCCTCTTTGACCGTCATTTTTTCGAAAGACCCGACTTCCAGAGCAAGTATGACCTTTTCCTGTTCCGACGGTTCAAAAACCTTTTCCTGGAGTCTGAGATGACGTGCGCTCGCTTTCCAGTGAATGTGCCGCGACGGTCCGGAAGGCTGGTAGTCCCGGGTGCCGAGAATGTATACCGGATCCTTAACGGGGCTTTTGGCGCCGGGCACGCCGAATAAATCACGCATTGGCAGACAAACCGATTTAAGACGAACGAGCTGGGGATAGACAAGGATAGAAATAGAATCTTGCGATCTTTTCTCCTTTTCAAAGAAGCCGAGAAGATCACCCGCCCGGATGCAGTCCGGTCCTATTCGGTAGACACCTCTGCGCCGGGCCACAAGGTCCCATTGCAGCTGCGCCTGCTGGTACCACATTAGACTGGCTTCCTGCCGGAAGACGCGCTCATCGCCGCCCACCCGCCTAAAAGCGCTGTCCAGGGACCACTGAACCCGGAGCCGCACCGGAAGCAACTTGGCATTCTCGACGCTTGTTTCCAACACAAGCCTTTCACCGGGAAACGCGCGTTGTTTATTCACCCTGATCGAGCACCTGACCCGGTAAAGACTCATGCTGCTCCAAATCTTGGCTGCGCTTACCACGAACAGAATAAGAAACGCCAGCAAAGCTAGCTCGGTCTGGCGGTATAAAAGTGCGCTGAAAAAACAGATTCCGACAAAAATACATGCCAGCAACGAATTGAAGATGGTCGGCTCCCGGTTTTCTTCGAGCTCGATGGTCATGTCCCTATCCTGTGGCAGTCGGAACCGGTATTCGATCAACAAGCTCCTCTATCAGGCGGTCGGCGCTTTCACCCCGCAAGCGCTCCTCCTCCTTCAGAATCAGGCGATGGGCGAGAACCGGGCCAGCCAGATATTTAACTTCGTCGGGGAGTATGTATGCACGTCCTCGGAGCGTTGCCAGGGCCTGGGCGGCCCGCATCAGTCCGAGCGAGCCGCGCGGGCTGGCGCCGAATCGTATGGCCGGGTGGTCGCGAGTTTCCCGCACCATATCCGCAATATAATCCCTGACCGGTTCGGAAACGAGGATGCCTCTGCGGGCCTGTTGCAGCGCCGTAATATCAGCGGGCGTTGCGACGGCATTAAGCTGTTCGAGTGGATCGGATTCCCGGAATCGTTCCAGTATCCGGATCTCCTCATGCCGGTCCGGATATCCTATCCGGCCCTTTAGAAGAAATCTGTCGAGCTGCGCTTCAGGCAATGGAAAGGTACCTTCAAGCTCAATGGGATTCTGGGTTGCCATGACGAAAAAAGGTCCCGGCAAGTGATGGGTTTGCCCGTCGACGGTCACTTGACGCTCCTCCATGCATTCGAGCAGGCTGGACTGGGTGCGGGGTATGGTGCGATTAATTTCATCTGCAAGCAGCACATTCGTAATGACGGGACCCGCATGGAATTCAAAACGACCCGTCTTTTGATCATAAATATTAAAGCCGGTGATATCGGCCGGTAACAGATCCGGCGTGAACTGAACCCGATTAAAGGAACCTCCGATGCTTTTTGCCAGGGATTTTGCAAGCAGCGTTTTGGCGACCCCCGGGACATCCTCCAGCAACACGTGGCCCTCGGCCAGGAGGGCCACCAGAAGCAGTTCGATCGTACCATGTTTCCCTACAATAACACGGGATATATTCTTCGTAATTCTGTCGCAGAGGCTGAAATCCAGGGCGTTCACCTTACATTTGATGGTAGCGTAAATTCTTAAAAAGGATTCCATATATGACGAAACTCTGGGTTACCGGTACAACAGATTTCAATATCGCCTCACATGGAAC
>JBAVYC010000034.1:0-5046 GCA_049698595.1 Desulfobacterales bacterium
GCACATCGGCCGCAAACAATTCCGAATTTTAATGCGCAATTTTTATCATGTAACCTTTTATTTCGTCAAGGTGTTATCCGGTTACCTGAGCCATACCCCATAAAGCAGCCGCCAGTAAATGGCAGGCAAGCCAACCATACCGGTATATGCAACTGCCGCCAGAAGGAGCCTTGAGCCCGCAAGCCTGGATCGGATCCTCGCCCTGGCAAGCAGATCCGGATAGTTGGCAGCTATTTTGGCAGCCAGGTAAGATATCGGTCCTTCCAGGATGATAATGATTAGCGCACCAAATAAGGGTACCCCGACAAATTTGTGTTCGGGAAGAAAAAGACACCAGGGACAATGGTGGTGGAGAACTTGATAGAAATAGGCGGCATACACCCGCACAAGGGTTATGGCCGCGATCGGCACCCAAATAACAGAGATGACGGCCAGAGATCCGGTGGCTTTCTTTCCATTGGTCCGTTTTGTCCTCAGAGACCAGACGGCCAACAAGAGCATCACGGCCGTCAGCGTCCAGAAGGTCCAGACCCAAAAAGTGTCGGGTATCCCGGCGATTTTCCGGGCTGCGGTAAGATTGCTGAACTGATCATAAACCATGGTACAGCAATCTACCGGCTGGTGGGAATCGATACTAAGGAATCCTCTAAACGTCGTGATGACGGTGAGCAAAAAAAATGGCAGCGCCAAAAGCAATACGCGGGAATTATACTTTGTCAGGGGAGCATTCGGCTGACTGAGGTTTAGTTTTTCAAGGGTAAACCAGAGCGCCATGATAAAAAAAACAAAAAAACGGTACATGAGCGCACGGCCTCCCAGGCCATCGGTGGCCTGCAAAACGCCGGTTCCGCACATCGCTCCGGGAACGATTGCGGGTAAAACATTGGTGATTCCAATGATAAGTAACGTCGTGGAAAGAAAAAATACGGATAGACTGAATTTGGCTGCCAGCCTTGCTGTTTCCGCCCTCCGTTCGAGCTGGATCTGTTCTCGTTTTGCTGAATGCGGAACCCATTTGATGACTATTTGAAATGCGGTTGCCGCCGCACCAAGCCATAACAAAAGACTCAGCAGATCCCCGACCATCACCGCGATAAGAAGTGGATGCCAGATCATTGCCGTTCCTTTAACCGGCCGTTTTCTAAAAGGAAGTGCTTGTCGGCAAATTTTTCTGGGTGTGCCCAGCGCGAGTCATGGGCAGCCACAATTATGATCGTATGCGGAAGCTTCAACCCGGTCAATATTTCGATGATCAGGGCCGCCCCCTCATCATCCTGGTGGGCGGTCGGTTCGTCTGCGATCAGAATGGCCGGCCTGGAAACAAGGGCGCGGGCAATCGAAACCCGTTGTTGCTCGCCTCCTGAAAGTGTCCGAACATTTTGTTTGGCCAAATGAGAAATCCCAAGGGTGTCAAGTGTTTCCCGGGCCAACTTGCGCAGCTGTGTAATTGAGGCTCCCCGCGGTATCATCGGAAGAATTACATTTTCAAGTACGGTGAACTCCTTAATAAGGTGAGGCTGTTGAAAGACAATACCGACCTGTCGTCGCCAAAGATCCAGGTGAGCCGTATGCCAGCGTGAAACGGGTTGGCCGTTTGCTGTAATTTGGCCTTGTGAGGGGCGCAGAAGACCTGCCAAAAGGTGCAGCAAGGTACTTTTGCCGGCACCGGTTTTGCCTGAAATCAGGGTGCCTTCACCGGCTGTCAAGGTTGCGTCGATCTGCTCAAGGATCGTTCGCTCGATTCCATCTGCGCATCGCCGGGAAAGACTGACATTTTGACAAACTAGGCTTAAACTCATGTCAACTTCATCTTTCAAGAAAATCCTGGGGGTCGGAAACTGCCGCTCGTAAAGCCGGCCAGAGGGCTGCGGCCAGATACGGGAGAAAAACAAGCACTGCCACTTCGGTTAAAACCAAAAAAGCGCCGGAAGCGTTCAGGAAAAGCGGTGGCGGATTATCTTTCCATCCAAAAAACAGATACCCCGGCCAGGAAGATCCGGGCCGCAAAACCAGGCCATACGAAACCATCATACCGGCTGTTACGGCAGGTATTCCGATAACCAATGCTTTCAAGAGCTGCATTTGGAAAATGTTCGTGGTCGTCCAGCCAAGGGCCTTGAACAATCCGACATTGCAGTTCTGTCCAATTTGACCCTTGACGACCCCGACGACGATGAAGGCAAAGGCCAATATTCCGGGAATAACCGTGATATAGACGATGCCGCTTTGGCGTGCGGAAGCGGAGATATAGATGCCGGCCGCCTCTGTTCGAGTGGTCATGCGTACCGGCCATGGAAAAACCCCGGCAAGATCGGGTAAAATTGCTTCTGCTTCCGTTTCATGAAAAACATCCACTATCAGATCACTGGCATATCCTTCGGCAATGCCAAGGAGTTGTCTGGCATCATCCGGATGCACCAGGACCAGGTCGTGGGCCACCATGCTCGTTTTGGCATTCAGTGTGTCGATAATATTAAAAATCAGAGTGTTGTGCCCTGTCAATTTTAAAGAATCGGGGTTCGCGCCCGTTGTAATCCCGGCTCCGAGAACGGCCTCACCGCGCTTCGGTGACGGCACGGACCTATAGAGATCACTGAATGGCTGTGACCGATCAATCCCGAAAACAGTCACCGGCCCTGCGGGACTGTTAGCTGTCCCCCATATTCGAATTCGGGCGTTAAGCACTCCGGGTACGGATCTCGCCAAACGAATGGATTCCTCGGCCGGCATTGGGGACCACCCAAGCGGACTTACCCGCCTTACAACGATTGACGGCGAATCTTTTAATAACCGGCCGGCCGTAGTGGATAGCGCCTGACTCAGCAGCAAGGCGGTGCCGAGGATTGTAACCAAAGCAACGATTGACAGGAAAAGAAGAATGGTTTCAAGAGGATATCGGAAAAGATCCCTGACCGACCAGGCAAACAGTGGGAAAGATGAACGGAATTTCATTTATGACTCAATCCGACACTTTCAGAACGAAATCAGCACCATCAAGATGAATTCGCCCAAGTCTAGGATCAAAACGCAAATCGATTGACGGGTCCATTGCATCGGGGTTGCGCAGAGGTCGACCGGATGGTGCCAATGATAGACTGTTTAAGCCCAGCGCCCGAACGAGTTGAAGGCAATCTTCCTGATCTGCAGCCGACCTGAAACTGGAATCCAGGAAGAGAAAAATAAGGGCCGTTATTGCCAACCCCAGCACCAATATGCCTGCCGTACTGGAAATGCCCAATCGATCTGCCGGCAAACTATTTAATCTATCGAAATTTCTGCAATTCATTGGAATCACGATACTTTTGGCGGCTATTATTTTGGTAGGTCGCTTGGAATACTGGAATAATGGAATGTTGGAATATTGGGTTTGGCGGAATGAGATCTATTTTAAATATAAATGACACTGATCAGAAATTAGAATCAGAACATCATCCGCCTATCATACCCAATATTCCATTATTCTAGTTCTTTCATTTTAAAGGAGCTGCTTTTTTGCCGGTCACTTGTTGCCATTTTTCATCCGTCATTTCAGATAGACGAAAGACGGCCTTTGCACCGTGTCGCTTTTTGAATACATCCAGATGCTGCTCATCTTTAAGCGGTACCAACGCCGGGCCCATTGGCCCGATTACATCCGAGCCGGCAACCCAGTATACCGAACGGCCGGGCACCTGTTCGCCGGAGAAATAATCCTGAACCACAGACCGTTTGAGTTCCTCTTTTGCTGCCCCAAGGAAAATTTCCGGGTGGATCCAGGAACGGATCATGCAGCCGGCGCCGCAGAAATAAAACGTACTGCCGTTCATTAATTGAACGGCACAGGCAAATTTTTTGTGCTTGCTGACCTGCATGGCACACACCGGGCAGCGGTCCTGAATGCTTATTTGCATGGCACCACTTTCATCCAAAGGCTTCAGCCCGGAATGCGGCCCGGTTTTCGAATCATCGGCAAGCACGGGGAAATGAAAAATTGAAAATCCGAATATGATGACAAACAAAATAACGCGTTTGATAAAATCTCTTTTCAAGATTTTTTCCTGGTTGGTGTCTTTTTGCAATTGCATGGATCCGTTCTCCAAACTGGTAATTCCTGTAATGAAGTCCACGAAACAGATTGTTCAACTCAAGGCTGAATTTGTAAAGGAATCTAACGGTCCTGTCAAATCCTATTTTAGTTCTTTTTTTGATAGAATCCATTCGAATCTCTATGTACTTAGCTGCTGAACTATTGCAAACTTTCCAATTTAAGAGCAAGGTGGTATTTAGTTATACAGATACTTAACCAATCAACTAATCAACGCTATCTGTAATTACAGATTATATGAATGAGTTGACATTTTTTTCTATGTTTATGCTCGGAATTTTAGGCACCGGGCACTGTATCGGAATGTGCGGTCCATTGGTGATTGCCTTTCCCGCCCGCAGCGGCCGATTTGCATCCCATCTGTATTATCATCTGGGACGAATCTTTACCTATGTGGTCGTTGGGAGTGTAATGGGCGGAATCGGGGCGGGTCTTGCAGGAATCGCTGCGGCAACCGGCGGGGATTATCCAGCCTGGGCTGCTCGAATTCAGATGGGGGTTTCCCTCGTGGCAGCCATATTTCTGCTGGTTTTCGGTCTGGCCCGGCTGGGTATTATCAGTGAACCGGGATGGATGGCCCTGGCGTCCCCGGATAAAATACCCGGATACCGCAAGCTACTGAAATCCGCTTTCTCAAACAATAGACAGGCAGAAATGCTCTTGCTGGGTATGATGATGGGCTTTTTGCCATGCGGCCTCTCATTTGCCGCCTTTACCCGGGCGCTGCCATCCGGAA
Organism: Desulfobacterales bacterium; assembly: GCA_049698595.1. Taxonomy (GTDB): domain Bacteria; phylum Desulfobacterota; class Desulfobacteria; order Desulfobacterales; family JAFDCJ01; genus JAFDCJ01. The sequence goes on from JBAVYC010000034.1 coordinate 4,821, forward strand.
GCCCGATTAATGGCGCCGCCATGGTTTTTGCATTTGCCCTGGGAACCGTTCCGGGGTTGTTGTTGTTGGGGACCGGCGCATCGGGCTTTGCCCGCCGCTATCAATCGCAATCGGATATTTTAGCCGGTCTTTTAATGATTTATATGGCCGCTGAACTGGCCGTAAAGGCCTTTTCTGCGCTTTTTTCGTAGTCTAAACTAAATAAATATTTGGGCTACAGATCAAG
>JBAVYC010000035.1:0-1680 GCA_049698595.1 Desulfobacterales bacterium
TGGGGGATAGGCTGGCGCAGTATGATGAACTGGAAACCCGCTATCAGAGCCAAAACTGGAAAAACATCCCTGCAGGTAGCCACGAAAGTCTGTACGATTTCGAGCAACATATCCGTCTACCAGGCGACTTTAACGCCGAAAACGATCATACCAAAACCCATAACAAAAATCATGGGAAACAATGAGGCCAAAGCAATCATGCCAAAGCCCTCTACCATGGGGTTACGGCCCCGAATAGAGGAAGCAAGGCCGACTCCCAGAGCGGTAACCAGGGGCACCGTTACCGTGGAGGTGGTCACACCTCCGGAGTCGTAGGCAATCCCCACAATTTCCTCGGGGGCTATCAGCGTCATCAAAACGACCAGCATATAACCGGTGATAATCAGATGATGAACGGGCCAGCCGCGCAGGATACGTATTATGCCGATAGCGATAGCCAGTCCCACGGAAACCGCCACCGTTAGACGCAGGCCCAGCGCATAGGACGCCCGGACGTTTTCGGAGGATGCGATAATATCCGCTTGGGCCGCCACTTTAGCGGCTTCCCGGGTGATGGCAATCAGGGCAGGTTCGGCCACAGTGGTTGAAAACCCCAGGCCGAATCCAAAGATCAATAACCAGACCAGACTCCCTTTTCGAGCAAAGGCGACGGCCAGGGCCTCCCCGATGGGAACTGTCCCATCTCAAGGCCCTGGACAAACAACATGAGGCCGATTACTACCAAGGCGACGCCCATAAGCACCTCAAGGAGTTCCGGAAATGGCTGCCGGAGTATGGCGAGCTGAAAGACGGTAATGACCACAATGATAGGTAACAGATCGCTTAAGGCTTCTTTCAGCTTTCGAAAGAAACTCCGCAAGAGTGTGAGGACAAGATATCGACGTTCAGTCTTTTCTGCCATCAGTTAACGTCCCCATTCAATTTAAAATAGCTATCCACGCCCTCTGGGACTGGATTCTTTTCACAGAATACCTCCTAATGGACTTTGGAGCGATAATATAGAGCTTATCCATACTATCGGTTTGCTGGCCTTGGGTGCTTTCTTATAGAATAAACGGCTTGCGCGGAGAAACATCAGCGTTGCAGAATTTACAGCGCACAATTTGCTTTCTTTTGCTCGCGCGGACTAGCTGGTCTTTTTTACACATGGGACATGTTCGCTTAAGGCTTAGCATTGTTCTCATCACCACGCTAAATATTGGATTCATTAACTTTCCTCCTTTTCATTCAGCGCCTTCCGAATGACCTTTGCAAGAACCCGCATCGCAAGCGGTTTCATGACAAATTCTCGAATACCTCTGACGACGTTCCAGGTTTTAAAATGTAAAAAGCAACAGTTGTGCCAGTACGAATAGCTGGCAATAGCATTTTTGACTGGACAAATGTATCTGGCGTGATTTAAGTGAGTTGTTGATTGATCAGAGAGAAAAAGGACGGAGGATCGGCGCTTCAGGAAGTGGGTTCATTGAATCGAAGCACGTTCCCCAAGCGGGGAGTTTTGCACCAGCGAGGGAAATCTCCCCACCACCGGGATTGGTCTGTCTTCTCAACTCATAAACCACCGGCTCTGCCGGTGAGAATTTAAAAGGTTCTACCGTTACCGCGAGGGCATGCTTTATGGTTGCGAACCTGATCGATGCCGGCGGCTTATGAATTGAGATAAAAAAGAATTTCTGGTTA
>JBAVYC010000036.1:0-7435 GCA_049698595.1 Desulfobacterales bacterium
TTTCTTCTCGACCGCGAAAGTAATACCAGCATTCTTCGCAGCTTTGACCTTCCGGTTATTGGCCAGTATTTCCCGGAGTATGAGAAGGTGGTCAAAGAGATGCTCGATTAGGCCTTTACAGAACTAATCCCAAAATTTAAAAATCAGCGGCCACCAGCAGGTGGCCCCGGCCCCTCCCAGGGGCCATCCTCATACCCCCATCTCAGCTGGTGGTCGCTGATTGGAGACTGATAAAAGATGCATATGCCTCCGTTTCAGCTGGAACGTTATTTTTCCAAATATGAATTCAATGTTGATTATGTGCTCTGCTGTTCGGATTGTGAGTCTCTAGCGATTCGAGATTTGCTTGCCTTTGAGGCCGACGCCGCCGAGCGCTTCCAGCAACACTGGCTTGGCTACACGCAATCCATGGGCAGCCCTTCGTTGCGAAGCCAAATCTGCAGATTGTACCGCGACATCCAGCCGGATCAGGTCCTGGTGCATACCGGCGCCGAGGAGGCAATCTTTCTGTTTATGCATGCCGTGCTGACGGCAAAGGATCATGTCATCGTTCACTGGCCGTGTTACCAATCCCTTGCTGAAGTCGCCCGCAGTATTGGCTGCCGGGTGTCGCTGTGGAAAGCGCGTGAGGAGAACGGGTGGGCCCTTGATTTAAAGGAATTGCGGCGAAACATCCAACCCAATACCAGGGCGATTGTCATTAATTGCCCCCACAATCCCACCGGCTACCTGATGCCAAGCAATGAGTTTCAGGAGGTCAGCCGCCTGGCACAGGAAAATGGAATTATCCTGTTTTCCGATGAAGTCTACCGGGAATCTGAGTTTCGGGAAGAAGACCGTCTGCCGGCAGCCTGTGATTTTGGAGAGCACGCCGTGTCCTTGGGAGTGATGTCGAAAACATATGGGTTGCCCGGACTGCGCATTGGCTGGATCGCCACCCGAAATGCAGCGGTTTATGACGGGATGGCAGCCTTAAAGGATTACACAACCATCTGTAACAGTGCGCCGAGTGAGTTTCTGGCGGAATTGGCCCTGCGTCACCGCAAAACATTGGCTGAACGCAACCTGGGCATTATTGCCGACAATCTGAAGGTATTGGATCCGTTTTTTGAGAGGCATGCAGCTCAATTTTCATGGCGGCGACCGCAGGCCGGTTCGATTGGCTTTCCAAGGCTGCTGGGGAAGAACGTTGAAGCATTCTGTGAGGCGCTGGTGAACTCTGCCGGAGTATTACTGCTGCCGGGCACTTTGTACGGGGACGACGGCAACCATTTTCGCATCGGTTTCGGACGCCGGAACATGCCGGAAGCCATTGGGCGACTGGAGCAGTTTTTAAAACAATTCTAAAAAATTGCTGTGTTTCGGTACAATATGAATATTACTAATTTTCACAGGAAGTTCGTTTATTCAAGTGTCTGGTTTGCGGCTGTAAAAGTGGACAGGGAGGCTAAAATTGTTGAGGTGATGCCGCATATATTTATGGGAGGACCTTAAAAAATCTTTTTTACTTCTTCTTTTAGCACCTTCCCCATCGTATTGCGCGGCAGATTTTCCACAAAAATAATCTCTTTTGGGCTTTTCCAGTTGTGGAGATGCTTTCTACAATAATCCTGAATCACTGTTTCACTGACGTTGGCATTCGGTTTTTTTACCACCGCAGCCACCACCTTCTCTCCCCATTTTTCATCATCGATGCCTACCACCGAGGATTCAGCCACCCCGTCTACCTGGTTTATAACCACCTCGACCTCTTTGGGGGAGATATTCTCGCCACCTGAGATGATAATGTGTTTGATCCGATCCGTAAGGTAATAGTACCCATCCTCATCGATGTTGCCCAGATCGCCGGTTTTAAACCATCCATTTTCAAATGCGCCCGCGCTTTCTTCAGGTTTTCGCCAGTAGCCCGGGGATATGGCAGGCCCTTTGAGCCGGATTTCACCGGTTTGGCCCGGCGTTACTTCCATACCGGTATCGGAATCGACAATGCTCACCTCCAGCGCCGGCAGCGGCAGGCCGATCGATCCCGGTTTTCTTTTACCGCTTAGCGGATTTGAAAAATTCATGCCGGTTTCCGACATGCCTTCTCTTTCCACCGGTTCCTTGCCGAATATCCGCTGTATGCGCCCGAAGTCTTTGGTCAGCAACGGGGCCGACCCGGAAGTCCACAGGCGCATATGCTCAAAGTCCGGTCTTTTATCGCCTAAATAATCCATCAGTTTGGCGTACATGGCGGGTACGGCCATAAACACCGTACAGGCGCAGGACCCCTCTTTATTACTCAACGTTTCTATGATCCTCGGCGGAGAAAACTGATCGAGCAGGAGCACATGCGCGCCGGCCAATAATGAGGTGTGCAGAGCAAAACACATCCCATGCACATGAAAGAGGGGAAGCGCATGGCAAAGTGCGTCCGATTCGCTGATTTCCCAGATGTTGATGATATTGTGGGCATCATGAATCAGATTCTTTTGGGTGAGAATCGCCCCTTTGGGTTTTCCGGTGGTTCCTGAGGTGTAGATAATGAGTCCGGGTTCATCTGGTCTGATCTCAACCGGGGTGAAATCCTCGGATGCCGCGCCCAAAATGTCCAGATCACGATACGGCTTTTGGGTGTCGATGATCAAATTGCTGAGGTTGGGATCGATGTCCTGGATGAGATCTTTTCCTCCGGGCTCCAGAAGGATTAAACTGGCATCTGCATCGCCAAGCAGGTATTGCAGTTCGGATTTCTTAAACCCGGTATTCAAGGGTACGGAAGTCGCCCCTATCTTTTGAAGCGCCAGATGGGCAACCACAAAAATCAGGGATTTTTGGATAAAAAGGATGACTCTGTCACCTTTTTTTACCCCCTGGGCCAAAAAGATATTGGCCATCCGGTTTGTATCCCGGTTTAATTCAAGGTAGGAGATCTCTGTTTCTACCTTCCCATCCCGCAGAAAAGTGATGGCCGGCCTTTCTTTATGCATTTGGAAGGTTGCAGTAAAAATATCTCCAAGCGATTCACCACCCATTTTATCCTCCACTAACGAAATTACAAATGGATACTTAGCTAGCCGATCATCTTATTTGGCAGCCACAGCGCCAGCTCCGGCCAGATACATACACAGGCAATGACAATTATTTCAATGATCACAAAGGGGATGACTCCCAGCAGTACATGGGACATGGGAACATCGGGTGCGATGTTCTTAACGATATACAGGTTTAGCCCTACCGGCGGCGTCACCAGGCCGATTTCGAGATTCACCGTCATGATCACCGCAAACCAGATGGGATCAAACCCCAACCCCTGTATGATCGGGAGCAGCAGCGGCGCCACCATTAAGATCACGGCTGCCGGTGGGATAAAACATCCCAGAATCAACAGCAATATATTAATCAAAAAAATAATCCCCCATTTGCCCAAAGGAAGCTTTAAAATTAATTCTCCCAGGGTTTGGGTTGCATATAAATCAGAGGAGACATAGGCAAACAACAAGGCGGCCGCCATGATCATTAATATCATGCTGCTTTCATTTAAGGCTTTTATAAATATCTTCCAGAGCTGTTTGGGCTTATAGATTTTGTAAATGGCCATCACGAAGCTAAGGGAAAGCACGGCTCCCAATCCGCCGGCTTCACTCGGAGTTGCCCAGCCTCCATAAAGTGACCCCATGATTCCGATGATGATCAAGACAAAGGGCAGCACTTTGATTAAGGAAGCAAACCGCTCCTTCCAGGAAAAATTTTCCACCAGGGCCCGATCTTCGATATAGTACATGGCGCCGGGCTTGGCCGGCACCCGTTTGCGGTAAAAGAAAACGCCACCGACCCAGATACAACTTAGCAGAATTTCGAGAATACCCGGGAGCACGCCGGCAATGAAGCACTTGCCGATGGATGTCTCGGTGGCCACGCCATAAAGGATCATGGTGACGCTGGGCGGAATCAGAATGCCGAATGTTCCTGCATGGGCAATCAACCCGGTGCTCAAAGCGGGAGAATAGCCGCGTTTTCTCATTTCCGGAATTCCGATACCCCCGATTGCGGCTGCCGTCGCCGGACTGGAGCCGCACAGGGCAGCAAATATACCGCAGCCGATCATGTTGGCAATCCCTAACCCTCCGGGAATTTTGTAGAGCCATTTGTGCAGGGTTTCGTATAGATCCTTGCTCGCATCGGATTCTGCGATGGGGGCGCTGAGAAGAATAAACAGTGGTATCGCCAAAAGCGCAAAACTGTCCATACTGCCATGCAGCACAAACGGCACCGTCTCCAAAAGCCGGGGAGAGAAGATCAGAATGAATATCATAGATATGCCGGCCAATCCTGCCCATATGGGAATACCGGAAATTAACAAACCGAATGCGCTTCCAAACAAAAGAATCGCCAGGACATATTCATTCATTGCAGGTCTTCCTTACGTCAGTTCTACTTTTTAACCACATCAAAGTAAAATCTTTATTCGAATTTCAAAAAGGTATAATTCTAATTGAGAAAATGAACTAAAATAGGCAATTTAGATCACTTTAGGCACTCGTTTATTTGACCCCGGAGTCTGGTTTGGCTACAGGTACCTCTATGTCTTTCAGCTCAAACCGTTCTGCTTCTTTGCTGATTTCACCTTTTTTGAGCTTCGCTATTTTATCACGGATATACACAATATACTGAAGAAAGAGCAGGGTCATTCCAAGGGGCAGAAATAAGTAAGGAATCCACAAGGGCGGGCCCCAAAGGGATTCAGAATGCTCATTGCCTACAACGGATTCCCACCACATCGGCCATGCATACCATGCGAGGATAGCCGCCAGAATACAGGATATTATTGAAACGACAATAAGGGTGATTTCCCGGGTTCTGGGAGCAAGATGTATGATCACCAGATCCACATTGAGATGGTGTTCATTTTTCTGGACGAACGCAGCGCCGCCAAAAACAACGAATATCAGCAAAAATACCGACGCCTCTATTTGCCAGATGGTGGAAACCCCCAGTATCTTCCTGACAATAACACCTTCGGTTACGATAAGGGCCGCACAGAGAAGGCTTAAGGCTGCAATCCAGCCGGTCAGGTAGGTTAACCCGTCAATTATCCAGGTTAAAAGTTTCCAAAGCTGTTTCATGTTTTTGGTCCCATCTTCAGATGATTGAATATTTATTTCATCGCCTGGATGGCCAGATCCAGCAATTCCTGCCCACCGGGGACGGTTTCGGCATAATTTTTCCAGGCCGTCTGTTTGGCAAATTCCAACCACTCGTTAAATTCTGCTTCCGTCATATAATGTATGTCAACACCGGCATCGGTATATGCCTTGATCAGCTTGTCTACCAGTGTTTTAAAATTGTCGTAGATCCAGTTTTCATGCATCCACTCGGCGACTTCCATAAAGACCTTTTGCTGTTCGGGTGTCAGCCGGTCCCATGTTTTTTGGGAGATGATCAGGTTTTCCGCCATATACCAGATGGAGTAATCTCTGGGTGCGTTGATATACTTGAGCACTTCATATAGTCGGTAGGAGACGAATGAGGCAGAGGAGGTCAACATGGTGTCCAGAACGCCGGTGGAAAGCGCATGATAGGTCTCCGAAGACGGCATGCTGGTGATGGACGCTCCGGCCGCGCGCATCATAAATTCAAACTTTTTCCCGGCGGCCCGCAGTTTGGTGCCCTTCACATCGGCAGGAACTTTTATCTGCCTTATCTTGCTGCCCATACCGCCATCAAACCAGGCCCAGACCAGGTTTCTAACGCCGTTGGCCTCCAGCATAGCATCGATTTTTTTACCAATGGGTTTGTTTCTCCAGGTGAGTCCCTGTTTTATATTGGCCACCGAACATGGCATTAAGGTGATGGATAGTTCGGGCACTTTGCCGGATGCATAATCCAGGGGAAAAACGGACATGTCCAGCGCCCCTTTGCGCAGGGCATCCCATTGTTCTTTGGGCTTATACAATGATTTGGCCGGATAATGGCGAAATTTGATTTCCCCGTTGGTTCGTTCGGTGACCATCTCACCAAAAACTCGCCCCATCTGATCCCGTACATCTCCAGCGGCGAATTGATGGGAAACCTTTAATGTCATTGATTTGGCCCAGGAAGGGTCGGCTTTAACCAACATCAATGAAACCGCAACGGCCAAAATGACAATCGAGTAAAACAATGATTTTTTCGTCCTCATGGTATCCCCCTTTTTTTATTGTGGTTTAGCCAAAAATTTTCCATTGTTTTGACTTCTGGAAATAAATTTATACACCTCCTTTCTTAACCTAAATTGAGCGCTTATACATGCGAATATTAGTTCAACTCAGGTTTATTATTTTGCTAATTTTTCCATTGCATCACCTTGTTTTTGGAATAAGACTCCATCAAAAGCTTGGATGGCTTTCATAATTTTTCGCTAATACAGGCTTATCAATGTAATGAATTATTAATAATTAATATCAATTAATAATTCATTATCTTATCCAATAAAAAATATTTGTCTGTCAAGCACTAATCAGATATTCCGAATGTCGGCCGTTTTTCTTTCCTTGAGGGTTCTCAGGGAGCGGTGATTTCTGCGACCACGTATGTTGCCGAATAATTTTGAGCAAAAATCTTAACTCAATTATGAGTCCTTTGATCTATCGGGGCCAGGATTAAATCGAATTCTCCACCCGTTTGACCGGCTGCGGGATGATGAATCCCCAAATTCGATTTATAGGTTGCAGGGATAAAAAGTTTCGATTAAATAGAGTCTTAAATCAGATTGACGCGTTGTAAGTGAATGCGTAAGAGAAGGATGCCCTCATGGGTCTTCAGATCACGGTTGATGCATTACGCAGATTTGCTGAAAAATTTGTGGAACGGGAACCCGGCCGGCTGGGTGCCGACGGATGGTGGCAGACACCGCTGCTGGCCACCGCCCCGATCGATTCACGATTCGATCAACTGCCCCGGATAGCGGCAGACGATCACCTTCACCCGCGGGAGCTTCTGCCCACGGCGAAGTCGGTAATTGTATTTTATATTCCGTTTAAAAAAGAATTGGTTAAAGAAAATCGAAAAGGGGACCGTCCCTGCCGCAACTGGGGCGTTGCCTATGTCCAGACCAACGATCTCATCGGACGGCTAAGCCAGGCCCTGGGAGATCGGTTGGCAGAAAAGGGATTTCAATCCGGTTTGACACCCGCCACCCACAACTTTGATGAGGCCAAATTGATGGCGCGTTTGTCCCACAAGCATCTGGCACATCTGGCGAATCTGGGCCGGTTCGGCGTCCATCATATGTTGATCACGCCTGTCGGGTGTACCGGACGCTTGGGGAGTCTGGTCAGTGAGATCGAACTGGGAGAGCATCCTCTGATTCAGACCGCAGAGGCCTGTCTACTCAAAGCCGGCAGGGAATGCGGACAATGCATAAAGGCCTGCCCGGTCGAGGCGCTCAGCCTGGATGGATTTGACCGTAAACGAT
>JBAVYC010000037.1:0-2541 GCA_049698595.1 Desulfobacterales bacterium
ACGGAATTGTAATCAGAGGTAAGATAGCAAATAGACTGTGAGAAAAGAGGAAAACAAAAGTGAAAGCTAACAAATCAGCCTGCCATTTCTATATTGCCCTTCGGAATAGTCCGCAGATTTTGCGACACAGGCTGTCGGTGCAAGCAAGATGCCAGTCCTTGGTGATAGAGGCGGGGGCCTATTGAGAATTATTCGTGAGCTGACAGCCGGTGCAGTCTGAAATAAGATTCTTTAATTTATTGTGCAGGACCGAATAGGAATAGTATTTTTGGGCGGTTTCGTAATTATGCTTTACCATTTTACTGCGAAGTTCAGGATCGGTTAACACTTTTCTAGCTCGATGCACCGTTTCATTTGATACATATCCGTCCATTTCAATTACGGAAAAGCCTTTCGGTTTGATATCCATCGTATAGATCGAATAGGTGTTTACCACAATCGGCCTGCAATAGTAGATCGCTTCAAGGAATGCATTGCCGAATCCTTCAAACGTAGAAGGATATGTGACCAGGTCGGCATGGGGATAGATGTCTTCCAGCGTATAGATCTTCCTTCCGCTTTTTGTAAGCCCTCTTTCTTCATTTATAATGCTTGATACAAAGTAAGTGTCGACTTTCATCAGTTTGGAGTACTCTCGCACCCGGCGTTCATAATCATAGCCTTCATCTCCGGAGGCATGCGAGATGATTAACTTGGCTTTCATCCCCAGCCGGTGCACCAGTTCAATCGCATGTTCGATTCCTTTACGCTTGACAACTCGGGTGGGCTGAAGAATTAACAGAACATCATCTGCCACACCTAACGCCTGACGCACATCTGAGGCATACTCATCAGATGCCCCGCCCCTATCTTGGGAATCCAATCCGCAAGATGCAACACCGCCGTGCATCGGGGGTGGATTTTCAAAATCCATAACATTGGGAATAATGGTTGCTGAAATCCCGGTTCGAAGACTCAACTGATTATCCGCTGAAGAGTTGATTACCACGTGCTGGACAGTCGGCAGGTGCGGCGGAAACGCCATGTTGAGATACTCCCAGACGGCATTGGTCATAAAATTTTGGCGTTCCCAGAAAAAATCGTGATGATGGGCGATGGTGGGCATTCCGGTTTCGGAAATGATCTCGGTCAGCGCAATGCCCAGGGGCAGGTTCAGCGGGATCGTTAGAGCGTTTTCCGGGACTAGTAAATCAATTTCAAATTTTTCAATGAACTTGTAGAGGTGATCCTTTAGCTTGCGTTTAAGTTCATGAATTTTTTGGGTAACAGCCCGTCCCCTTACCCGGGTGCCAAAACATTTTTTAAAGACTTCGCTGATATCCGGGTGCTGGAAATGGGCTTCCCTGAAAACATATGAACATTCTGCTGGCCGATCGAGCTCGCCGGCGAAATAATAGCAGGCGAATCCAACCCTTTTAAAAACTTCGGCCCATTTGACTGTTTCCAGCGAGACCCCGTCCGTTCCTGCAAAACGGGTAGATATGAACCCCACATTATGGTTTCTGTTACAAAACCCACAATATGCCATTTCTCAGACCTCCTCATATCTAAAGCAGTCGACAACGTGATCGTTTACCAAACCTGCCGCCTGCATGAACGCATAACATATGGTTGGTCCGACAAATTTAAATCCTCGTTTTTTAAGATCCGCACCCATCGCCGCTGATTCCTGTGTTTGCGCAGGTATTTCGGCCAGGGACTCCCATTTGTTTTTTATGGTATCTCCTCCGACAAACTGCCAGATGTAGTTATTGAAGCTGCCGAATTCTCTTTGCACAGCCAGAAATGATATGGCATTTTGAATTGCCGCATTGATTTTAAGTCTATTCCGGACAATTCCCTCATTTGAAAGAAGTTCACTGACTTTGCGGGTATCATAGCCGGCAATTTTGTGGGGGTCAAAATAATCGAAAGCTTTCCGGTAGTTTTGTCGTTTCTTCAAAATTGTAATCCAACTCAAGCCCGCCTGAGCGCCCTCCAGGATAAGAAATTCAAACAGTCTGCGGTCATCGTGCAATGGCAGGCCCCACTCCGTATCGTGATACTTGGTGTAAAGCGGATCGGTTGCTGACCAGCTGCATCTTGATTTCAATCACCATCCCCTTTATAGTTGAAGAGATAAAAGCCAAGGGCTTTATCAATCCCCTCCGTAGGAGCAAATTCAGTTCCGATAGCCGACCCGTTAATGCTTCGGATGATCACCTTTTTTTTGATAAAGGCCCTTTGTGCATCGTCAGTATGAAATTCAACCTGAATGACGTCTCCGACATCACAGTCGTTATCGGCAGCAATCTGAAGTTTCATCCCAAGGGTGGACAAATCCTTGACGACCATCAATCCGCCGCCTATCAGTTTGCCGTTGATATAGCGGGCGTAAGACCCGGCCAGGTTTGTTTCTTTGCGGTATCTTTTCCGTTTTTCCAAAATGGAAATATAAGCATAACCGCACGGGCATTTGACACTGACTTTGACCTTTTTGTCGAGGTCGGCATATTTAGAGACATTTACCGTCTTTGATTTTTTACACTTCGGACAAAAAAA
>JBAVYC010000038.1:0-4794 GCA_049698595.1 Desulfobacterales bacterium
ATGAGACAAATTGCGATAATGGCTGGTGCCGGTTTCAAGTAATCTGATAGTAGTTAAAGAGGCTGTATGGCTAATATGGTTTTAGCCATTAGCGGTAGAACGGATCATTTCCATCCGTTGCGTTATCAATTGGCTAAAATGGATTGTCTACATCTTGGCTATTATCTTGTGAGGGATGCTTATCATCTTGCTCTATGGTTAGGTTTAAAAACTCAGCGCGGTACCGATCCCACAAGATTGATTCGAGTTGATTTAATTGATTCCATATTCTAAATGCGATGTTGACTTCCATATTTTTTTTCATTTTTTTTACTCCTCATCCTGCATAAAGTTTTCTTTTACTTGTAAGAAGTTTCAGCTGACATGTTGATGGCCATGGGGCTTAGAGGTTGTCGAGCCAGTCCATAATATCTTTTTTGTTTTTCCAATCGATGAGTTTATCGATATTTGGATCATGGGGTAAAAGCGATTGGGTGTGTTGGATAAATTGTTGTTGGATGTGTTTTTTTCTTGCCGGATCCAATTTGAGATACACCATGGTAGACTCAGCATTATTGTGGCCCAAATGATTTTTAATATCAATGATGGAGTGGCCGCGGGCAAGCATTCTAATGGCACAGCTATGACGAAAACTGTGGACCGGATTAATCTCTTTGAGACGCTTGGCTGGCAAGGCCATTGAGAGATATTTTCTACAGATGCGATAAATACCATGGCGGGTAAACGCTTCGTTGCGTTGATTGATAAACAGGCGCTGCTGGTAAAGCGGTTTTGGCCGCATGCGATATTGAGTCAGATAGATTTTAAGCAATTGGCAAGTTTTAGGTTCCAGTTCAATTTGTCGGTAGCGATTGCCTTTACCCAATATGGCCAACGTTTTTCTTTGGAGCTCAAAATAGTCCAAATTCAGGGTTGATAGCTCACTGGCGCGCACGCCGGAGTCATAAAGCAGCTGCAGGATACAATAATCACGCAGTCCCTGGGATTTTTTGAGATCAACGGCGTTGAGTATTTTATCAATTTCATCAGGGTATAGGAATCCGATCAGTTTTTTTTGCATGCGTTTTTGTGGGATGCTGAGAATATCTTCTGCCAATAGTTTTTTATCCGGATGCATAAAGCGGATCATTTTGGCCAGTGATTTGAAGACTGCCAGGCGATGATTTCTGGTTTTAGCACTGTTTTTACGATGCTGCTCAAGATCGCGCAAAAAGGCCAAGATTAGTTCGGCACTGAGATGATCAAGGGTCAGGGCGTTGATTTTAATGCTGTAGTAGTTTGCCGCAAAGGGTAAAAACAGCGTAAATGCGTCGCGGTAGGTTTTAATTGTTGCGCTGCTGACACCTTTGATGTGAGGCAGGTAGTTGCCAAAAAATTGATATACGACCGTAGAAAGTTTCATATGACATCCAATTGAGATTTGGTAAAGGCGATTAATCCGGGGATATCTTTGGCATCTTTGACCTTAAGGTATGCAGCGGTGTACTGGTATTTTCGATGGCCCATGTAAGTAGCCAAAACCGGCAAGGCCTGCTGAGGGCAATTTCCCCTGGTTTTGATCTGATTTAGGGTGTTTATGGCGAAGGCATGACGCAAGCTATGCGGCAGCGGTTTTCCGAAAGTGATGTTGCCGATGACTTGTTTGGGCTGGCTGATTCTGATATCTTTGACCGCCTGATGAAAGGCATCTCGGACCTGACGACCTCTGAGCTGTCGTTGTTTTCTGGCAGCCAAAAGGTAGGGGTTTTGGTCATCGGCGCGTAAGGCGGTTCGCACGTCCAGGTAATTTTCGATCTGCGTCAGTGCGATTTGAGGAACCGGAATCAAACGATCCTTTCTAAATTTGGTTTTTTCGATATAAACGGTGCCATCGTGGCGACAATACTGGTCAAGGTGCACCCGCAAGGGTTCGTTAATTCTCATACCGCAACGTGCCAGCAAAACGATCGCCAAATAGATGGCCATGTCGGTTAAAAAGTATTTTGGTGTTTTTCGGATGTTTTGGCCAACGGCTTGCAGCAACCGTTCAGTTTGCGCAGGTGAGAAGACAAAAGGGACAAAATAGCGTTCGGGCAACGGCGGGATATCTTTGAGAGGGTTATCTTCACAGATTTGCTGTCGCACTAGAAATTGAAAGAAGCTGCGAAGCGCCGACAGGATTCTGTTGACCGTATTGGGGTGATCGCTGATTTTGGCCCTTAGCTGCAGAAAAAAAGCCGGCTGAAGCTGGTCCCAAGTGGCCTTTTGCGCTATCAGGTAGCGGTCAAAGGCCAACAGCGGTGGTTTGATACCTTTTTGAGCGTAGCCCAACGCCTGGCGGTAGTCGGCATATTGTTGCAGTTGCGGAGCCATAAAGCTTTCAAAATGTTTCATCGAAAAGCACCTTTCGCATCAGTTTGATGTGCACATGCAAGTAGAGTTTGGTCGACTCGATTTTATCGTGGCCGAGCATCTCTTTGATCTCGAAGATTGAGCAACCGGCCTCAAGCAAGTTCTGGGCGTAGGTGTGCCGTAACCAATAGGCAGTTGAGCTCACAGTGGCGTTTTTCATCGCTTTGGTGATATGACGTCCTACCACATTGGGGCTCATCGGTCTGAAGGGAGGCATTATAGTTAAAAAAACACGACGATGCTCGCTTTGGGGCCTGGCTTTGATCATGTATGCTGCAATGGCTTTGACGGTATGTTCAGGCATGGGAAGTTCAATAGGGTTTTTGCCTTTTCGATCGGACACCCTTAACTGCTGTGCGCTAAAGCTTATATCGTCGAGTCTGATTCGGCTAATCTCTTTAGGGCGAAGTCCCATTGTGAAGGCCAGTTGTACCAGGGCATAGGTTAGGGTATCAGATGCACTGCCAAGGGTTAAACCGGCAAATAGTTTTCGGATTTCATGCGGCCGCAAAAAATTTGGAGGTTTGGCTTGAGCATATTTACGTCGGCTGACCACAAAAGGGGCAAGATCTCTTTTTATGATGTGGCGCTCATGGTACAAATATTTTAAAAAACCGCGCAGCCTGCCACGGTAAATTCTGCATGACGCCGCTGCAAAGGGTGCCAAAAACTCTGCCATAAAAGCATCTACCTGTTCAATTTTTAATGAACCTAGATCGATTTTATGAATTTGCAGATATTGATCAAAAGCCACCAGCACTCTTTTTACACTCGATATGAGCCGCGCGGTTGCCTGCTGGTGGGTTTGCTGATACGCCAGATAGTCTTGGTAGATTTTGGGCAAATCAATGAGCTGTGCTCTATGGGCTAAAGGTTTTGGTATTTTGCCTTGGGAAAATAAATAGCGTGAGAGTGCGTTGATGGCCGGCACAGCGCTTTTCCTGCTGCTTTTTTTAAAGCATTCAAGGCTATTTGAAGTAAAAAGTTTCTCCCAACTAATTATTGTATTTTTGCTATAGCAAAGAAATTGGTTTAACTGAGACAGATAACTTTGGCGGGTTTTACGGGCATATCCGACCGATTTCATCCATTGCAGATAATCTTCAATAGCCTGTTTTAGATGCTTATAGACACCGTCATCGTAATTGGGGCATAATTTTTCTGATGGTCGTTTTTGATCTGTGTCAGTCATGTTTCTTTCCCAAAGCAATTGGCGATGAGTTGACCGATGGTGGCCGGATCATGGGTTTGCATGTCCTTGGCTGTTTTCAGTACTGCGGTAGACGACGATGGTGGTTTTTGCGGCAGCGATAATACCTGGAAAAAACTGCCGTCAAAAGCGATCAGATCTTTTTCAATCAACAGGTCTCTGGCGAGAATGTACTCGTCGACACAGATTTGTAAAAGCGAACAGATTTTATCGTAGCAGTAATAGGATAGCCCGTTGCGGTCGGCGACGATAACCAGAAACAAATACAGCAAGAGCTCATGGTGACCGAGGCTGCTCCAAAATCCCTGGCGTAAAAAGCGATGTTCGATAAAGGCAAAGCTTGTGGTGATTTTTCGAATACGATGGGGCTCAAGAGGCTTTTTTTCGATGCGCCAACCCCTTGTTTTTGTGTTGTGGTGGTTTGTTGGTTGGTTGCCGCAGTTGGGATGCGCACGCCTATTGGGGTCAGCAGTTGGGGGAATTGGGCTAAGCGGTCTTTTAAGATCGTCTGGTTGTTTATTCATGCAAATTGCTCCCTTGCGATGTTTTTGAGAGCCAATTTACAGCCCTTTTTATGGCGGGTCAGTGCCTGTTTGGTGTTGGAAACGACTTTTTTTTAATTTTTTTGCTGCCCGACGGGGACCAAAGCCCAGCGGCGGGGGTAACATGTGCAAATAACAACTGGCCCGTATGCGCAGTTCTGGTAAAACATATTTGACTCCCAGAGCGGATCTAAACGATGCGATGTTGGCAGAACATTCGGCCGGCAGTGAGGGTAAAAGCCCGATCAATAGAGTCAGTGCACAGCGAACCAGAAATAGGCGCCGTCTGATCCAACGCAGAACACCAGCAAGTTCTATATCAATGCGCATGCTTTGCACCGCCGCTTCCTGGCTGGGTGAATCTTCCACCTTATTAATGGCGTTTTCGACTTGAATCAGTGTTCCGGGCAAACGTGAGGACAGACAATCAGGTAAAAGACTAAAAGTTTGGTGTGCCTTCGGGCAGTACCATCGAGGGATTTTGATGCCCGGCGGAGTTTTACGTGGATAGGTTCCGTGCCGGGCAAAGCCGCAACCGCCTGTTTCGTGAAGTGGACAGTTGTCAAGCCGGGCGTCTTTCCAAGCTTGCTGACGCACGTATTGTTGAACCGATAAAGTGGTGGCAAAGCGCAGTTGCATGATATTTATATT
>JBAVYC010000039.1:0-2404 GCA_049698595.1 Desulfobacterales bacterium
TATGTTCGGCATCGATATGGAAGAAACGCTGGATCTTGATTTACCAAAGGCCACTGAAAAGGTCTCCGGCGCCGGGAAAACAGCCCGCCAAGCGGCAAAAAAACCCAAAGCCAAAACTGCAAAAAGAAAACCCACAGTCAAAGCGCCGGCCAAGAAAAGAGCAAATCAACTGTCAGGCAAAAAATCCGCATCCAAAAAAAGTGTAAAACCGGCAGCCGGCAAAGTACGTACAAAAACACCGGCCAAAATATCCGCTGCCAAAAGAACAAGAGCAAAGCATACTGATACCGAGCAACTCCTTACAGTTATCAAACGATCAAGAAAGGGCGTTGATGTCGCCACCCTGCGGCAAAAGACCGGCTTTGATGAGAAAAAGATCAGGAACATGATTTATAAGGCCCACAAAGAGGGAAAGATCCGGCGAGCCGGACGGGGTATCTATCTGAGTACGTGACAAAATCATGGCCACCATTGTAATTTTCGCTATATCTGTATATGATTCCACTATCAAACCATAGAGCTGTGGAGAATTGCAATTATTATGAAACTTGCGGAGCTGCAAATACGGATCGCCAAAGGGGAAGACCTTCACACGGACTTCAAGGAACGATTTAGTTCGAATCGTGAACTAGCCAAAGATCTTGTCTGCTTTGCCAATACCGACGGAGGCCAGCTCATTTTTGGTATATCCAGCGACAAACACATTGTCGGCGTGGACGATGCGGATTGGTTATTCAGTAAAGTTGATGACATTGCCTTTCAGCATTGCGAGCCTCCTATTACAGTGGTTCAAGAGTCGCTTGCTGTTGAAGGCAAAACAGTCGTTGTGGTCAACATTCCAAAAGGCGACCAGCGGCCTTATCGCACAATTTCCGGTCTCTACTATATAAGAACGACATCCGCATGCCGCCAGGCATCCAGGGAAGAACTGCTGCGTCTTTTCCAGTCTACCGAGAGTCTTTACTATGATGAGACCACCTTGCCGCGCTTGAGTTTATCAGATCTGGATATAGGGGCTTTTGAGAACTTTCTTGAAGAGACCGGACAAACCGATCTCGGTGTCGATCAGCAACGGCTTCTTAAAAATTGGCGATTGATGACCGGGGATCATCCGACGATTGCCGGAATCATTTTGTTCGGTAGAAAGCCGCAGCAACATCTTCCGTATGTCCAGGTGAATGCCGCCCGCATTCCGGGCATCGATGTCTCAATGGAACCATCAGACATGAAAGACATCACTGGCAGACTATTGGATGTCATCGACCAGGTCCAACGCTTTCTAAAACTACATCTTCCGATACCCCATGAGATCAAAGGCTTTTCACCTGAAGCAAAACCCGAACTTCCCGAAGAAGCCCTGCGTGAGGCGGTGGTTAATGCCGTCGCCCATAGAGATTACACGGTTCAGGGACCGATCCGTATTTTTATTCTGGACGATCGCATCGAAATCCACACCCCCGGCCGCACACCGAATACAGTCGACGAGGCGGCCATGAGGGCCGGCGTTCACGTGGTCCGAAATCCTCATATCTATGCACGCCTTTCGGATGCAGGTCTGGTTACCAGAGCGGGCAGCGGGATCCGCCGCATCATTCGTCTGATTAAACAGGCAACCGGAAACGATATCGGCATTGACATACGGGATTTTGAAGTTCTGCTCACGATTCCCAGACAAAAAGTATCCTGATTGACAGCAGTCTAAAAATCTCGATTACACCACCCGCTCAGGGTTTGACGAATTCGTGCTCCGGGTTTTTGACCGTCAACACGGGGCAAGGTGCTTCCCGCACGACTCTTTCGGCCACGCTGCCAATCAGCACGTGGGCCAATCCCGTCCTTCCATGGGTTCCCATAACGATCATATCCACATCGTCATCACGCGCCGCCTGGATGATCTCCAGAAATGTGTTTCCGGTGACACGCTTTCCGCTGATTTTTGGGTATTCCGCTTTTAAAGTGGTCACCTGATCTTCCAGCTGTTGTTGAAAAGCGGCCTCCATTTTCATCATGAGCTCAACCTCGTCCAACACGGGTTCGAAAAACTCGGTGGATTGGGGGTATGTGATGGGTTCGACAACGTGAAACAGCTGAAGATCCGCCTGACTCAGGGTCGCCAAGGCCAGGGCATATTTCAATGCATGCTCGGAGTTTTCCGAGAAGTCAGTAGGGCATAAAATTTTCTTTATTCTAATACTCATAGATCCTCCTTTCTAAACGTTGAAGTATGAATATCGAAAAAGTAAATTCCCTGACCAAAGAGATAGCACGACGTGACCGACCTATCAAGATAAGACTAGTATGAAACATTTATTTAGACAAGATTTACAGGATTTTCAGGATTTTTTGGGGTTAGTATATCCATCCTGCCCATGCTGTTGATTCTGTCAGAAAGAAAATTGGGGGG
>JBAVYC010000040.1:0-8811 GCA_049698595.1 Desulfobacterales bacterium
CATTGAAGAAGGTATACCATATCAAACACTTATTTCCAGTATTGTTCATAAATATCTAAATGGTTCTTTAGCCCCAAGATCATAGAACGGAAACAGAACCAGGCGCTTAATTCAGAATGAGCTTGCAGAAACTGAAAGTTGCAATGTAAATTCAATGGTATCCAGGTTGATATCGTCTTATACAAAAAACAAGAAAAAATAGCATTTTATTGCAAGGGGCCAACAAGGCGCTTGACCAGTCGCCGAGAAATTTGCGGTTTTTCGTAAGAGCCTGATTATTCGCGAAATAATTCGGTGGCGCTGGTCAGCTCTCCGTTCGGAGAAAAGGAAAACAAATAATGAAAGCTGCAACAAAGACAGTTGGTTTAGGGGGGAAAAATTACTGCAAACCGGCTGCAAAATATTCGTTAAGCTTGCTTAGCTGTTTGGTGGTTCTTTTTTTAGCTTTTGGAGAGTTGCGGGCACAAGCGGAATGGCCTCATGTTGTTCCTTCCAAAGATGGTACCCCTATTTCTTATGAGATATATGGCGTTGGAGAACCGTCTCTTGTGTTCGTGCATGGTTGGAGCTGCGATGCCCGCTACTGGCGTGCACAGTTGCCACATTTCTCTAAAAATCATCGCGTTGTCGTGCTTGACCTTGCTGGTCATGGCCACTCAGGTTCGACACGTTCACAGTATACCATGAAGTCTTTCGGAGAGGATGTTCAGGCAGTGGCAGAAGCAACTGACAGCCGTAGAATCATTCTGATAGGGCATTCCATGGGCGGCTCGGTCATCGCCGAAGCTGCCCGACTCATGCCGAACCGTGTTATAGGGTTAATCGGCATAGATACGCTTGAAAACATAGAATACCCTATGACTCGCGAAGAGCTCGATCAAATGATGGCTCCTTTGGCAAAGGATTTCGAACCGGAAGCCGACAATTTGTTAAGCCGATGATTTTACCCAGCACCGATCCTCAGCTTCGCGAGTGGATTCTCTCGGATATGTCAGCTGCCGCACCTGCTGTTGCCTTAAGCGCTATGAACGAGATGATGTCACAGTACATTACAAAGGAAGCGGCTGCAATATTTGATGAAATCCGCATTCCTGTCATAACCGTCAACGGAGATCTGTGGCCCATAAACTATGAAGCAAACCGTAGGCATATGTTTTCTTTCAATGCAATTGTTCTGAAGGAAGCAGATCATTTCCTAATGATCGATCGTAAAGAAGAATTCAACAACGCATTGGAGAAAGCAATCGATAAGATTTTAATAAAACCGGTTAAATAAAAATGTCGAGTGAAGCTGTTTTTACCGCCGCTAATTTTCAGGTGGTAAATTTTATATTTTTTCCGTCCCTCTTTCAGCTCCAACTCATTTTTCTGTTTGCGCATTTTACATGCTGCCAGATGTCGCCCCATTCCTGAGCTGTCTTTTTTATACCTCTCTTGACAAAAACCCCCTTTTCCGTCAATTTGGTTTTTTGAAAAGCTAACGGCAGATCCATTCAATGTTTCACATTTGCAACACAAAGGAGGATAAAAACATGTTTAACAAAAACGCCTTGTCTATTTGTTTGATTTCACTGCTGATTTTAGTGGGCCTGGCCACAACGGGTTATGCCGAAAAAGTCCTGAGGATTGGCACCCTGGGCAGTGATGCCATTTCCCTGGACCCCCACATGTCAACCAAATCCCAGGATAAAATCATTTTCCCGCTGATTTTTAACGGACTGGTACGGTTCAAACCCGGCACCGCCGATCTCAACACCATCGAGCCCGATCTTGCAGAAAGCTGGGAGGTTTCCGACGATCAGCTGGTTTGGACGTTTAAACTTAGACACGGCGTGATGTTCCATGGCGGTTATGGTGAATTGACTGCGGATGATGTGGTCTTCTCGCTTGCAAAGGCTGCCGAAAAAACGACCTCATCGGCTGCCAAGGAATACGCTGCCGTTCAATCCGTTGAGGCCGTTGACCCTTATACTGTAAAAATCACCCTGAGCGAGAAAGTGCCTTTTTTTCTCGGGTCCGTGCTCAATTACCATGGTGGCTTTATTGTCTCCAAAAAAGCATTTGAAGCGTTGGGCGACCAGGCACCCATGAACCCCATCGGAACCGGCCCCTTCGCATTTGTAAAATACCAGTCAAAACGCTTTGTTGAATTAAAGGCCAATGCCGACTATTTCCGCGGCAAGCCGCTGATCGACAAGATCAACTATCGCTATATGCCGGATGAAGCCACCCGCGAACTTGCCTTTGACCGGAATGAAGTTGATCTGTTTTACGGCCGGCGCGAAGCCAGATGGGTGCAGTCCCAGGCCAAGAAAAAGAACACCAAGGTAGATGTTTTCGGCCTTGGCGAGCTCCGCAATCTGCACCTCAATGTCAGCCAGAAACCCTTGGATGATATCCGCGTCAGAAAGGCCATTGCCTATGCCGTCAACCGCCAGGGGCTCGTTACCTTCATCGGTCCCGAGGTCTGCTCCCCGGCAAACTCGGTTGTCCCGGCCGGTTATCTGGGTCACTCCGATGATGCAACCGTTTACCCGCATGACCTTGCCAAGGCCAAAGCGCTGCTGGCCGAGGCAGGCTTTGCCAAGGGCCTGACCTTAAAGGCGGTTATCACAAAAGTCGAGTCTCTGCGGCTGCCCATGACGGTGATTCAGGAACAGCTGAGACTTGCCGGCATAAATCTGGATCTTCAGGTGGTTGAACATTCCGCATTTCACAAACTTATCCGCCAGAACCAGAGCAGCCTGGTTCTCTACGGTGCATCGCGGTTTCCCGTGGCCGATGTCTATTTAAGCCAGTTCTTCCTGTCTGACAGTATTGTCGGAACCCCCACCGGGGTGACCAATTTTTCCCATTGCAAGGTTGCCGATGATGACATCCGAAATGCCAAAACAGCCGTGGATCTTAAAAATCAGATCAATCTGTGGTCGGCGGCCCAGGATAAGATCCAGAAGGATGTTTATGCCGTACCGCTGTTTGAACAGTATCTGGTGTGGTGCCGCAAGGCCAACCTGGATTACGGTTACAAGCTTGAAAACAGTCTGTCCAACGGACCGTTGATCACTGAGAAAACCAATCTGTAACGATTCGATATGCTTCAATACATCGTTAAACGGCTGCTCCTTGCCATACCCATTCTGGTTGCCGTGGTGACCCTGGTTTTCTTTGTCGTGCGCATGGCACCGGGAGATCCGGCCCAGGTCATTCTGGGTGATTCCGCTTCCCAGGAATCGCTGACGGCCCTTCGTACCGAACTGGGTCTTGACCGTCCGATTCTGGTGCAGTACGGCGAGTTTCTCTTTTCCATCATCAAAGGCGATCTTGGGGATTCAATCATTCGCAAGCAGTCCATCAACAGCATGATCGCGGAAGTATTGCCCTATACGATCGAGCTGACCCTCGCAGGCGTTCTGGTGGGAGTCATTCTGGGACTCCCATTGGGCGTTTTCTCGGCCGTTTTCCGGAACAGTGCAGCCGACTATGGGGTCCGTATCATGTCCCTTCTGGGGCTCTCGTTTCCAGCCTTTTACTCCGGCATCCTGCTGCTGCTGGCCTTTGCCGTATACCTGGGGTGGTTTCCGGTCATCAGCGACCCGGATATGGGAAATATGGGTGAGCGGCTCTACATGCTCGTGTTGCCGGCCATGAACCTGGGATTGATCATGATGGCCTATGTGGTCCGTTCGGCGCGGTCCTCGCTGCTGGAAACCTTAGGCGAGGATTATATCCGCACGGCCAAGGCCAAAGGGCTTCCCGGGTTTATCATTCTTTACAAGCATGCCCTTAAAAATGCCCTGATCCCGGTCATCACCATCGTGGGATTGTACCTGGGCGTGCTGGTGGGCAACTCCGTTCTCACGGAAATCGTGTTTAACCGTCCCGGACTTGGAAAACTGATCCTTTCGGCCCTGGATGAACGTGACTATAGCCTGCTGCAGGGACTGATGGTCGTTTATGCCTTTATCATCGTGCTGGTCAATCTGATTACAGACCTGACCTACGGCCTGGTTGACCCAAGGATACGCAAACAATGAATACAACGGCAAGACTTCAGCACCTGGGTGCCGAAACCTACCATGTGTTTAACCGCAACAAGACCTCGTGGGTGGGACTTGTTCTATTGCTGATCCTGGTTGCCCTGGCGATTCTGGCTCCTGTCATCGCCCCCCACAACCCCGTCGAACAGAACATTATCCAACGGCTTCAGCCGCCGTCTGCCCGGTTTCTGCTGGGAACCGATTATTACGGCCGGGACGTGCTCTCCCGAATTATTTGGGGCTGCCGGGTGTCCTTTGTGATCGGGTCGGTTTCGGTGGCCGCCGCCATGCTTTTGGGTACCCTGCTGGGATCGGTTGCAGGCTACAAGGGCGGCTATCTTGACAACTTTGTCATGGGAGTCATGGATGTTCTGATGTCCATTCCGACCCTGCTCATGGGGCTGCTGATTGTTGCCATTTTGGGCCCTAGCCAGGCCAACCTCATCATCGCCCTGGCCCTGACCATGGTGCCTAGATTCGCGCGCATTGCCCGGGCGCCGACCATTGCAGCAAAAAACAAGACCTATGTTGAAGCCTGCCAGGCCATGGGCTTTTCCGATATCCGGGTTCTGGTGGTGCATATTTTTCCCAATATCCTGGGAGAACTGATGGTCATGGGTTCCATGTGGATGGCAACCGCCGTCAGAACCGAAGCCGCCCTGAGTTTTATCGGGCTGGGGGTAAAACCGCCCACGGCCACCCTGGGCGGCATGATCAGAGAAGGGTTCAAGGATATCATGTCGGCCCCCTGGGCATCCCTGTACCCGGGCCTTGTCATCCTGTTGATCGTATTTGCGGCCAACCTTCTGGGCGACGGATTGCGAGATGCCCTGGACCCGAAACTCAGAAGTGACAAATAGGGCCTCTGCCATGGAGTATATACTGGAAGTAAACGATCTAAGTACGGCATTCCGGCTGAGAACAGGATGGTACCGGGCCACAACCGATATCTCCTTTTGCCTGAAGCCCAATGAAACCCTGGCCGTGGTCGGCGAGTCCGGGTGCGGAAAAAGCGTTACGGCCTATTCGCTGATGGGACTGTTGCCGGAACATGGCAGCAGAATTGAATCCGGCACAGCGTTGTTCAAAGGCGAAGATCTCCTAACCATGTCCCCGGAACGTCTCAGGAAAATCAGGGGGTCTGCCATGACCATGATTTTTCAGGAACCGATGACCTCATTGAACCCGGTGTTGACCGTGGGAAGCCAGATTGCCGAAGCCGTCTACTACCACATGGGGGTCGGGCAGGCTGCTGCCAAAGCGAGGTCCCTGGAACTCATGGACCTGGTAAAAATACCGGCCCCTGAAAGCCGCTATAATGACTACCCCCACCACCTTTCAGGGGGCATGTGCCAGCGCATCATGATTGCCATGTCCCTGGCATGCGAGCCCGATCTGGTCTTTGCCGACGAACCCACCACCGCCCTGGATGTCACCATCCAGGCCCAGATGCTTTATCTGCTGCATGAGCTCAAAGAACGGCAGCAGATGTCCATGGTTTTCATCACCCATGATCTGGGGGTGGTTGCCCATGTGGCCGACCAGGTGGCGGTCATGTATGCCGGGACCATTGTGGAAAGCGCAGCGGTCAAGGAGCTGTTTGGAAATCCCAGTCATCCCTATACGCGGGCCCTGCTCAGCTCCATACCCCGCCTTGACCGCGATAACAGCGACTTGTCACCCATCCAGGGGATGGTTCCGGCCATTGACGCCATGCCGGGCGGCTGCCGGTTCTTCGACCGCTGCCCCAGGAAAACCGATTGCCGACCGGATGAACTGCCCCGGCTGCTGCCGCTGAAAAACAACCCGGGCCACCTGGTCCGCTGTCTGCTATGCGAGTAAAGGTTAGGGAATGAACACGCCAATCAAACCGCCGCTGCTGACGGTCAGGAACCTGACCAAGCATTTTAAGATCAAACGGGGTTTTCCCAAAAGCGTCACATATACTGTCAAGGCCGTTGAAGGCGTTTCGTTTACCATCAACGAAAAAGAAGCGTTTGGGCTTGCCGGTGAATCCGGCTGCGGCAAAAGTACGGTAGGTCGATGCATTCTGCGTCTGGTTGAGCCCAATTCAGGCGAGGTGCTTCTCAGGAATACCAATATTTTGGACCTGGATAAACACCAGCTCCGATCCATCCGAAAAAATATGCAGATCATTTTCCAGGATCCCTACTCCTCCCTGAATCCGAGGCGAACCATCGGGCAGACGCTGGCAGAACCCATGGCGGTCCACAATCTCTACCCGGAAAAGGAGGCGCGCGAGGTGGTTGCAGCGCTGCTGGAAAACGTGGGCCTCTCCGCCAATGCCATCGATAAGTACCCCCATGAGTTTTCAGGGGGGCAGCGGCAACGGGTGGGTATTGCCCGGGCGATTCTGTTCAACCCGGACTTGATCATTGCAGACGAGGCCGTATCGGCCCTGGACGTTTCCATCCAGATGCAGATCCTACAGCTGTTGCAAAACCTGAAGGAAATACACACGTTAAGCTACCTGTTTATCTCGCATGATCTGGCGGTGGTCCGGCATTTCTGCCAGCGTGTGGCCATCATGTATCTCGGCCGGTTTGTCGAGCTTGGCACCGTGGCCCAGATTTTTGATAATCCCCTGCATCCCTATACCGTGACCCTGCGAAATGCTTCCCCTATTCCCGATCCCAGTGTCAGTCAGCCCTTTGCCGAGCTCAAAGGTGAAGTGCCTTCCCCCATTTCTCCGCCCCGCGGGTGTCATTTTCATCCACGCTGTGCCAGGGTCATGGATATCTGCTCAACCGTCTATCCCCAGTGGGTTGACAGGGACCAGGGACGTGGCGTTGCCTGTCACCTGTACACATAAAGGGGCGCCATGAAATCGGGAAACGCCACGAACTATGACATCTGTGTGATCGGTGGTGGCTTCATGGGCGCTGCCGTGGCCCTGGGGCTGGTGAAGAGCGGTGTGCGGGTCCTGATGGTTGACAGAATCAGCACGATTCAGAAGGCGTCCAAAGCAAATTTCGGCCTGGTATGGTCCCAAAGCAAAGGGCGCGGCAACCGGGATTACAGTCGCCTGTCTGTCAAAGCAACCCTGGCGTTCAAAACGTTTGCAGGCTGGCTTGAACAGGAGAGCGGTATCGACACGGAGCTGCGCCTGGGAGCCGGACTGGTCCTGACCATTGGTGAGGCGGAACTGGCCGCCCGTAAAAAACTGATTCAACAGATGCACCATGAAGCCCAACAGAGCGGCGAAACGCATCCCTCCCGGATGGTCGACCGCTATGAAGTTCAGGAACTTGTGGGCGAGACACCCCTGGGGCAATATGTTTCCGGCGGATCATTCAGCGATATCGACGGCGATGTCAATCCCCTGCTGCTATTGAGGGCCATGCGCAAGGTTTTCAGCGGCAGAGGCGGGCGCTTCCGGCAAGGGTGCAGCGTCAATGCCATTCAACGCAATAGGGACGCGTATGTTCTTGACACCACCCAAGGGACCGTCGAGGTTCCCGCCATTGTTCTGGCGGCAGGCCTTGGAAACATTAAACTGGCGGCCATGCTGGGAAAAGCCGTTCCCCTGGCCCCTGAGAAGGGCCAGCTCCTGGTCACCGAACGGGTCGCCCCCTTTCTGTCATTTCCCATGAGCGGAATTCGGCAGACGGGCAACGGCAGCGTGATGATCGGTTATACCAATGAGGACACCGGGTTTGAGGTCACCACCACCGTATCCGGGGCAGCACGGCTTTCCCGCAGAGCACTTCAGGTATTTCCCGGTCTCGGCAATATACGGGTGGTTCGTTCCTGGGGAGGTTTGAGGGTCCTGACCGGGGATGGGGCGCCTATATATGATAAAATTGATCAAAACGCCTATTTGCTGGCCACACACAGCGCGGTCACCCTGGCAGCGGTGCATGCGTCCCTTCTGCCGGACTGGATCCTGGGCGGCCCGAAACCTGATGAGATTCAACATTTTAAATTAGAGAGATTCCATGTTTAAACCGTACACATCCGATAACCGCAAAACCGTCAGCATCGATTTTGAAGGCGCGCGACTCAGCGTGCCGGCCGGGATCACCGTTGCCGCTGCCGTCATGGGGTATACCGGCGAAAATTACATCCGCCGCTCCCCTGCCGGTGGAGAGAAACGGGCGCCATTCTGTTTCATGGGCGTCTGTCATGAATGTCTCATAGAGATCGATGGAATCCCGGATCAGCAGGCCTGCATCATTGAAGTCAAAGACGGCATGCACATTAAACGGCAGACCGGTCTGCCACAGGTAACTAAATGAACACCCACAGAGACATTATCATTATCGGCGCCGGGCCGGCAGGCCTTTCAGCTGCGGTGGCCGCATCGGGATACGGACTGGATGTGCTGGTTGTCGATGAACAGCCTTCCCTTGGCGGACAGATTTACCGCAATATTGAAAGGGCCTCAGATCATACCCTAGCCACCCTGGGGCCGGACTATGGCCAGGGCCTATCACTGGTTAAACGATTCAGAGCCAGCCAGGCCGAGTATCTTGGCAATGCCATTGTCTGGCAAATCGATCCGAATGGGAATATCTGTTTTTCGCGGGCAGGCAAATCCATGGAGATCAATGCCAAGCACATCCTCATCGCAACCGGTGCCATGGAACGGCCCGTTCCTTTTAAGGGCTGGACCCTTCCCGGCGTCATGGGTGCCGGGGCGGTGGATGCCAATTTCAAAAGCTCTAACATGGTGCCCCAGGGCCCGGTGGTGCTTGCCGGAAGCGGCCCCCTGCTCCTCTTAACAGCCGGTCACCTGGTCAGCTTCGGTGTC
>JBAVYC010000041.1:0-2169 GCA_049698595.1 Desulfobacterales bacterium
GGCTCATCGTCGGAACGTCAACGTGACAGTGACCTTGGAAGGCAATCCCCACATACCTGACGCCAACAACGCCGTGGTCGCCATGCTATCCGGAGAAGAGGGCCTGGGTAAGGGATTTCGCGTCGTATACCTGCCGCCGCGCCTGCCGATGCCGGGGCGCAAGATGGGGAATCCGAACCTCCACGAAAAACTCTACTGCTTCTCTCATCCTAAGCCCGTCGCTTTCGTCGGGTCCTTCAACCCGTCCGGAGACGATCCCGAGGAAAGACCGGACATTATCCACGAAATCGGCGACCATAATCGCGCCCATAATGTGCTGGTCGGGATCAGCGAACCGGTTCTGGTTGACGGTTTGATGAACCATGCACGCTGGATGCACCGGGCACGACACGGGGTCTTGGAGCGATTCTTTGCAGACGGTAACCGCGCCTTGCGGGGGACGAACACTGAAATTCATTTCCTGCCGCGAGCCCGCGCCCACGCGGCAGCAAGCTTTCTCGGACGCTTTGGCGATGGTGCCCGTATCCGTGTTGCGGCCTCGCACCTCAACGGGACGACCTCTATCAAGACCATGTTGAGACTCGCCCGCCGGGGAGCTACACTCGAAATACTGGCTGAGCCGACGCTCAGGCGCGTATCCTTAAAAGCCGAAAGTAGAATGGCCGAGGCCGGGATAGCATTTCGACGGGTTACACATCCCGAGAGATTGCCGATGCATAATAAATTTGTGTTGGTCGAGCAAAACAGCCGGCGCTGGGTCGTTTTCGGCAGTTATAATTGGTCGACCCTGTCGTTTTGGATCAACCAGGAGATTTGTGCTATTTCCAGCCAACCGCAACTCTTTGAAGCTTTCGCTGATCGCTGGAAAGTTTTGGAGGCCCAAAATTGAAAAATTCACTCATTATACCAGTGGAAAATCAGGTGCGCGAATTTGATCCCAAACTCTTGTTGGCATGCATTGCAGCATATCGGGGATTCTCTGCGACGATCGGTTCACGTTGGGAGATCGACAACCAAATTGCCTCTTTCCCCAGGAGCGTATACCTTTCCAAAAGCATGACGGCTCGCGGCGGCAAAATGCTACAAATTATGCGCAAGATTGGACACGAAGTCGTGGCGTGGGATGAAGAGGCCTTGGTGCATCTGCCACCCGAGACTTTTTTTTCACGCCGGATCTCACCGGCTGGAATAAAGCACGTTTCCCATCTCTTCGCATGGGGTCAGGACAACGCTGATTTATGGCGACAATATCCAAATTTATCCTCTAAAACCCCGATTCACACCACCGGAAATCCGCGTGGTGACATGCTGCGACCGGAGATGCGCAGCTTTTACGCTAAAGAAATCAAAGCGCTTTGCAAGGCCTATGGTGATTTTATTCTCATCAATACGAATTTTAATCATGTCAATGCCTTCTATCCCCATCAAAATCTGTTCATGCCGGCCGAAAGACGCGGTGAAGCCCCTCGGATCGGTAAGGCTGCCAGAGGCATGAGCTGGGAGTTCGCAGAAGGACTGCGGGCTCACAAACAAGCCTTGTTCGATGAGTTCAAGAAACTCATCCCGGCACTGGCAGGGGCGTTTCCAGATTGGACAATTGTTGTCAGACCTCATCCGACCGAGAATCAAGAGGCATACTGCAAGATTGCCGCAAAGTGTAAACGTGTGCGAGTGACAAACGAGGGCAGCGTGGTTCCCTGGCTTTTAGCTACGAAAGTGCTTGTGCATAACGGCTGTACGACCGGGGTAGAGGCTTATGTGATGAGGGTCCCTGCAATCACATACCGCGCATCCATCAACGAGTATTACGACAATGGTTTCTATCGTTTACCCAACTTGCTAAGCTACCGGTGTTTTAATTTTGAGGAGTTGCGCTTAACTATTGAGAAGATTATTGCCGGTGAACTCAGTGCTGCGGATGGAGATGAAAGACAATTGGACATCGATCACTATCTTTCCGCGCAGGACGGTGCACTGGCATGTGAGAGGATCGTTGATGTCCTTGAAAAGATGGTGGAAGGTCGCTCTGACTCACCGCAACCGGATGTCATGGATCGGCTCGAGGGCTGGTCTGTTGCCAACGGACGCCGCCTGGTAAAGTGGTTGTTGTCATACCTTCCGAATTCGCACAATCGGCCGGAATTCCAGCGCCATCGATTTCCGGGTATT
>JBAVYC010000042.1:0-8581 GCA_049698595.1 Desulfobacterales bacterium
TCGATGCCCGCTTTTTCCGCCAGCATATCCATCGTGCTTTCGATCGCAAAAGTGGCCTGGGGATTGCCATATCCCCGCATTGCCTGGGAATAGGTGTTGTTGGTGTAGACACATTTGGCCTCATAGCGCACATTGGGCACCCGGTAAAGGCTGGTAATGGGTATCATCATCACCGAAGGGGTGGTGGCGCCCCATGAAGTATAAGCGCCGTTATCCAGGATCATGGAGATATCCCTGAAAAGCAGTTTGCCTTTCTTATCGCATCCCTGGGTGATATGAGTGATAGTCGGTTGCCGGGTGGAGGTGGCAATAAATTCCTCAGCGCGGTCAAATTCGACTTTCACCGGTCTACGGGTGTAATAGGAGAGCAGGATGGCGATGTACTCGTAAGCATAGGTGTCCAGTTTGCTGCCGAACCCGCCGCCGATGCATGGTTTTATGACCCGGACACGCCGGTCCTTGATTCCCATGGCCTTGAGGGCGCCTAAAAAATCCTTTTGGGCCAGAGAAGGAATTTGGGTGTTGGTATAGATGGTAAGATTGTTGGCCGGATCAAACTCGGCCACGGCGCCGCTGGTACCCATACAGCAGTGCGTTACCCAGGTGGTGCTGAAGCGTTCTTCGACCACATGGGCGGCGTCCTTTCTGGCGGCCGCCACATCGCCGTAATGAAGTTTCCAGGGCATTCTGAGCACATTGGTTTTATGTTCTTCATGCACCAGAACGGCACCTTCTCGCATAGCCTCTTCCGGATCAAAAATACCGGGTAGGGGCTCATAAATAACCTCGATCAGCTTCAATGCCTCTTCGGCAGTCTCAAGATCGGCGGCAGCCACGGCAGCCACTTCATCCCGGTAGGAGCGTACCTTGCCGGCCTTCAACGGCCGGTTGTCCTTGTAGACGCCCATCTTAATTTCAGGAATGTCTTCCCCGGTAATCACCGCCCGAACGCCCGGCAGCGCTTTGGCTTTGGAGGTATCGATTTTAGCGATGCGCGCATGGGGGAATTTGCTGTAAAGAATCTTACCCCAGAGCATCCCGGGCAGCTTTAAGTCCTGTATATATTGAGAACGACCGGTTGCCTTGTCGACGGCATCGATTTTCGGGATTCTCTTTCCAACTGAACTCAGTTCTTGCATCAGCACTTCTCCTTCCTAACCCGGACAAGCCGGAATTGAAGATTGAAAATGGAAGATTGAAGATTTATGGATGTCGCTTCGCTCCGTCATTTTTTGGGAACTGCGCTCAGCCAAGATAAACTTTGGCAGCATGGTGCTTATGCGATATTCCAGGCTGGAAGCTGCTCCCACAAACTAAAAGCCATATTTTTGCTATAGAAAATCGTTATAGCACCAATTAAAACGACAGAATTCCTTAAATATTCAATCTTCAATCTTCAATCTTCAATTTTTTTTAGACCTCACTCTCCACGATCACCCTCTTCCGTCTTCCAGGCGACCACGTGCGGTTCATCCTGCCGGTAGTAACCACTGACGGATTTAATGGAGTCGATGATCTGTACATAACCGGTACATCGACAAAGGTTGCCGGCAATGGCGTCCTTGATTTCTTCTTCGTTGGCATTGGAATTCGCGTCCAGCAGTGCTTTGGCGGATAGAATCATTCCCGGTGAGCAAAAACCACATTGAATGCCGCCGTTTTCAACGAATGCCTTCTGGATCGGATGCAGCGTCCCATCAGTCGAAGCCAGTCCTTCAATCGTCAACAATTCACGGCCTTCTATTTCAGTAGCCAGATAGAGGCAGGAATTCACCGCATCGCCATCGACAATAACGGTGCAGGCGCCGCACTCTCCGCTGCCGCAGCCTTCCTTCGTACCGGTATGTCCAAGTTCCTCGCGAATCAAATGCAGCAACGTCCAATGATCTTCGACGACCATCTTCATTTTATTTCCATTAAACCCAAACGACACTTCTCTCGCCATTCGAAAATTCCTCCCGGATTCCGTTATTTGGTCAAATAGTTGATGGGTTGATTAGGTTAGCGGTTTGAAAGCTTAAATACCAGCATACCTTAAATCCGCAATCCAAAATCCCAAAACCCCAATCGAAACATTCCGCATTCCGACTTCGAAAAGTCTGTCTTCTGATCAATTCAACACTTCTTCGCAAAACGGACGCTATTTATTTTTGCCTCACGCAACGCCGCAAAGAACGCTACGAAAAACAAAGGCCAAATCTGTCTCCTTGCGTCGCAGCGCCGTTGCGTGAGACATGACCTTTTTCCGCCTTCTAATTCACTCTTTCCAAGGCCTTGAGCCCCATCCGTTTGACCAGCACGGCAACCATTTCCCGCCGGTACCATGCAAGGCCCCGGATGCTGTCTCTGACTCTTGATTCTTCGGCGGCCAGTCTACCGGCCTCCGCAAGTGATTTTTTGGTGACGGTTTTGCCGACCAGATAATTTTCCGCCTGAAAACATCGCAGCGGTGTGGGGGCCGCAACTCCCAGACAGATCCGGGCCTTGTTGCAGGTCTTCATATCCTCCTCCAGGCACAGTTGGACACCGACACCCAACATGGGCAATTCCATGGCTTCGCGCCGGCCGTGTTTAACATAAGCGCCCCCGGTGCGGGGAAGCAGCGGGGGGATAATAATTTCAAGAAGAATTTCACCGCCCGTCAAATCGGATTGACCCGGTCCCAGAAAAAATCGTAACAGCTCCACGGAGCGGTGTCCCTTGGTTCCATAAATATGCGCCTTGCCGTCCAGTGCAATCAAGGGAATGGCCCCATCCGCCGATGGAACGGCATTCACCAGATTGCCGCCGATAGTCGCAACATTGCGAATCTGGACGGAACCGATGTTCTTGATGGCGTCATGCAGAATCGGATAGTTCAGTTGAACAATGGATGATTTTTCGATGGTGCGATGGGTCATAAACGCACCGATAAATAGTTCCCCGGTTTCGTGATTCAGAAAAGGGCGATCCTGCCCAAGAATATGCTTTAGAGAAACCAGATACGCCGGCGCCAGCTTGCCTTCTTTTACCTTCACCAGCACATCGGTGCCGCCGGCAATATATTTGGCCCGATCACCATAGGATTCATGCAGTGAAATGGCCTCATCCAGGTTCTTGGGAACGAGGTAGGTGAATTTTCTCATAAAAACCCCTCTTCTAAAATGAAGATTGAAGATTGAAGATTGAATAATTAGCGATGTCTTACTCTATGCCCCATGCTCTATGCCCTTTTTGCCCGCATCCCACAACCCGCCTATCCTATCTTCAGCACTATCGCAGCACCCGTATCCCCGGCGGCACAACCGCCAAAGAGCAGGTAGCCGCCGCCTGCCACGACCACCTCTTCGATCCCTTCGATAATCAGACGGCCGGCGGTGGGGCCCTGGGGGTGGCCGAATATCAGCGAGCAACCGTAGTTGTTCATCTGGTTGACGTCGACACCCAGTTTGTCTGCAAGGTATACATCATTGGCGGCAAAAGGATTGTGGGTTTTAATCGCCTTGACGTCAGAGGCGGCGATCCCGGCATTATCCAGCGCCATTTGGGCTGCGGGATAAACGGCGGCCGCCATATGTGCCGGTTTGGCGCGATTATATCCGTAAGAAATCACCTGGATTTCGACATCCGGGTCGGCGCTGAGTTCTTTGGCTCTTTCCCGGGTAGCGACCGTAATGGCACAGTGACCATCCGCGGGATGGGTCTGGGCACCGAAAGTGTGAACCCCGCCCGGCAATACCGGTTTGAGCCGGGCCAGTCCTTCGGCGGTGGTTTCCATGACACCTTCATCCTCTTCGAGCATAATGGTCTTCTTTTTGGAAACCTGAAGCATCACCGGATACATATAGCGTTTCTGAAAAGCCCGATCATCGGCCAGCGCATCCAGATACTGTTCGTAACGCCTCAACGTCACCGCATCGCACTGCTCCCGGGTAATACCGGCTTCAGCGGATACGTTTTCAGCCGTTTTGATCATGGCCTCACCGGCCCAGGGATCCTTGGCAAAGTTGTCCATCAGCCAGTCCTCGGAAATCACCTGGCCGCCGGGCCCCTTGGGGTTGGGCCAGATTGCATGGGGTCCGTTGGAGCACCGATCGGTCATCAGGCACATGGGGGTTTGGAACAAGCCGGTCTCAACCCCTACACTGGCCTGGTAGACAGCGATGGTTGAGGTTGAACAGGCTTGACTGACCAGAATCCCGGGTATTCCGGTAGCGCCCATCATGGCCGCCGCCCAGGGGCCACCGTAAAATCCGTGCAGCTGGTGAACGGTGATGCCTAAGTAGAAGTAATCATAAATCTTCGGATCCCAGTTTTTTTCCGCCAGCCATCTTTTGGCCGTCTCAGCAGCCAGTGTGATCGAATTTTCATTGGCCATACTCCCCTGCCAGCGCGAAAAGGGAGAACTGTAATAGCCCTTGTACGGAATATACGCTTTCGTCAACATTGCAATCTCCTTCATCGTATTTGTTGATTGTTATTTGTTAATCGTTATAAGTCGTAGTTATAGGTTATTAGTTATTAGGATTCGTGCAAACATCAGAATTAAGTGCGAAGAGCTCGAATAACTATTAACTAATAACAACGATTTTTTCCTGTAAAAGCTCTTTAAATATGACTATTTGAGTCTGCTATTTTAAACCGGTCGGTTGTCGAAAAACCGTCTTGATTTCCGTTCCGATCTCGGCAAAGCACAGTAGTCCACAATATCTACCTCGCAGCTGACCATGATTTTCTTCTTTATCTCGGTCTGCACCTTAGCAGCGAGTTCGGGTTTTTGGGATGGATCCAAATCATCACAACACTCCAGCCGGATGGTCATATAGTCTTTGCCGTCATCTTTCCGTGTCAAATGAACCTGGTATTCACACCCGGCATCTGAAACCGTAGACAATACTTCATCAATCTGTCCCGGATAGATATTCACGGCCCGGAAGATGATCATATCATCCGAGCGGCCCTGGATGCGATCATGCATGGGAAGAATGTTGCCACACGAACATGGATGATCGATCAGCCGCGTCAAGTCCCGGGTCCTGTAACGAATCAGCGGAGCGGCTTCTTTGCAGAGGGTGGTGACCACCATTTCGCCGATCTCGCCGGGTGACACCGGTTCGAGGGTCTCCGGATCCAGAATCTCCAGAATATAGTAGTCCGCCCAGTAGTGAATTCCCTCATGTCGGGGACAATCCAGGCCTGTCCCCGGTCCATACAGTTCGGTCATTCCGGGGACATCGAACATCTCCTCCAGACCCAGCAGGTCTTTGATCCGGGTGCGCATGGCATCACTGCTTCTCTCCGAGCCGAAGATCATCTTCTTGAGTGCAATTTTATCTTTCAGATTTCGGCGGTTTATCTCCTCGGCCATCAGAAGCCCCATGGATGCCGTACAGCACATCGCGGTGGACTGAAGATCGACCAGAAACCGACACTGCAGGTCGATATTCCCCGGCCCTACCGGTAGGGCCATGGCACCAAATTTCTCACACCCTAATTGAAACCCAACCCCTGCCGTCCAAATACCGTATCCCACAGCAATTTGCACCCTGTCTTGGGTACTAAACCCGGCCATCTCGTAACATCTGGCAAAAAAATGAATCCAGTCGTCGATATCTTTTTGGGTGTAACTTAAAATTTTCCGTTTGCCCGTGGAGCCGGAAGAGGCATGAATTCTAACCACCTGGGATTCGGGAACCGCAAGGAGTGGGAACGGATAGCCTTTGCCCAGATCATCGGTTGTGGTAAAAGGCAATTTTCGAATGTCTTCCAGACTCCGAATGTCTTTGGAACGAATTCCGGCTGCTTCCAGCTTTTTGCGATAATGGGCAGATCCCCGACAGGCATGGTTGACCGTCCAATGCAGGCCTTTTAACTGGTGCTGCCGAAGTTCATCAAGATTTTTGAAAGAAGGCATGAAGGTCTTACCCATTTTTTCTCCTATTTCAATAAAGTGCAACAGGTATGAAACCTAACCGGTCACCAAGTTATAAAATCCCAATTTTAAAGAATCCATTACGCCATGATCAACCCACTTACTTATTTTCTCTCGAACCACGAATCCTATCAGTTTCTTCTATATCCACTTCCAATGTCAGCGGATCAATCACAATTCCGTAATCCTCCCTAGCTTTTTCTAAGCTCACATATCCATTGACCACATCTGCTGCTACCGCCTGGGGGTCCCGCTGCAGGGGATCACCGTATCCGCCGCCGCCGGCACTTTCAAATTGAATGACATTACCGGGCTGACACAGCGTTAGGCCACTGGGGTCCCCGGGCTTTTCGTCGACCAAAAACCGGGCACCGGAACCCGGCCCCGCGCCGAATAGACCTCGGGGAGGATACTTGTAGCGTCCCGCCTGAATCGCAATCGAAGTCGGTCCCTGGGGAGCGTAATCATCGTCGGGAACCCGAATGGTCATCTTTCTGCCCAAGCCGCCCCGCATCCGCCCCGGTCCACCGGAGTCACAGACCAGGCTGCGTTCCTCCACGATCAAGGGTGTGTCACTTTCAAAAATTTCCACCGGCGTGTTGGCCCCGTTGGCCGGAAAAATGGCGCAGTGGTGGCCGTCCATACGACTTCCGGCCCCGAGTCCGCCCCCCCGGATAATCATGGTCAGCCAAGGGGCGGCATTGTGTCGTTTGCCATAAAAAATGTTGGTCTGGGCCGGGGTACCGCCACTCTCGGCAATGATATTGTCCGGAGTGGCGGCAGCCAGCGCCTTGAATACCATCTCGGTCATGAAGTGACCGATCTGCATCCGGGCGGCCACTGCCGCCGGAAATTTGCAATTGACCACGGTACCTTCGGGAGCCGTCATCTTCACCGGTCGAATAGCACCTTCATTGATGGGAATATCGGGATCGAAGGCACTTTTGACGGCCATAAAAACATAGGCGTAGGTAAAGTTGTACACCACGTTGCCGCCCCAGTCCACCTGTGATGAGGTCCCGTCAAAATCAATATGAATATCGCTGTCTTTGACTTCCACGGTCAACTTGATGCTAATGTCTTCGCGCTTTCCGGCACCTTCGATGATACCGTCATAGGGATAAACCCCATTGGGGATCTTTGAAATGGCGGCCCGCATGCTCATTTCAGTGCGGTCAATGATTTCATCGGCCAGATCGTCCAGGCTGTCCAGGCCCTCGTCTTCCAGCATTTCAATGACTTTCTGGGCACACACATGGTTGGCAGCCACCTGGGAACGGATATCTCCGGTTACCTCCTCCGGTGTTCGGACGTTCCAGCGAATCAATTCCAAAACGCTTTCGTTGAGGACCCCGGCCGCATACAATTTTAAAGGGGGTATAAATATGCCTTCTTCATAGACTTGGCGGTTATCCGAGGCAACCCTGCCGCCGATGTCGGAATGGTGAAAGACACAGGCGGTAAACGCCACCGGCCGGGCCTTATAGAATATAGGACTCATCACGCAAACATCGTTCAAATGCCCGGCCAAAAGCCATGGATCATTCACAATAAAAACATCACCGGGTTGATAAGCATCCAGAGCAATAGAGTTGATTAAATTTTTAACCCCCAGAGCCATGGCGCCGGCCTGTCCCGGCGTACAAAACGTTCCCTGGAACAGTTCCTGTCCGCGGCTGTCGGTAAACATGCAGGTATAATCATGGGCGTCCCGCAAAAGACTTGAAAACGCCGTCCGGGCAACGGAAGCATCCGCCTCGTCAACAATCGAAACCAGCCGCCGCCACAGAATCTCAAGCGTAATCGGGTCGAACCGGGATTTTTGATTTTTGATTTTGGATTTTTCCGAGTCGTTCAATCCGGCTTCGTTTTGCATGAATTATGCCCCTCTGTTGTCATGAATATTAATTCTTTATTCCAAAATCAGACCCATCAGCCCGTTGCCCTATAAACGATAGGTTGTGCTGCAAACACACACAGGTTAAATTTATGCCGCACCGGGTTGTTTTATAAAAATGAACGTCGAACATCGAACGCCCAACGTTGAACATCGAATAATGATATCGCTTCGCTCCGCAATTTACTAGCATTTGTTTTCAAAAATCCGATGTCAAATCTTGAATGTTTATTTTTATTTCTTCATCTTTACCCATTCAACATTCGATGTTGGACGTTCGATGTTCATCTGTTCTCTGCTATCCGTCCTCTGTTGTCTGTCCTCTGCCATCTGTTCTCCGTCTTCTGCCATCTGTCATCCGTCTTCTGACACCAGAAACCCGACACCTTACCTCTGCCCTATTCTCTCTGCCCCCTGCCCTATGCACTCTGCTCCATGCCCTCTGACATCTGTCCTCTGTCATCTGCCCTCCGTCTGCAGATCGATCCAGACAAACCCGTACTCATCAATGCCGGCTTGAGCATCTTCACCAACGATGATGGTGGATTCTTTTTCTTCGATAATGGCCGGCCCTTTCATCACTGCCCCCGGAAAAAGTTTAAAGCGGTCATACACCGTAAACGGTAGATACGCTTTGCGGACCAGTGAGAATGCCCGACGTTCTCCTTTGATGCAGTCCGTAAGTTTTCCGGTGGTCTGCTGCAACGGCGGTATCCGAAACTCGCGCTCGGGAAGGCTTGCACGAACCTTAAACGTCACAAATTCTACCGGGG
>JBAVYC010000043.1:0-1839 GCA_049698595.1 Desulfobacterales bacterium
TCAGTACCCTGTACACATACCGCCTCGCATAACGGGCCGCAGAAGCGATCCAGGATGGAAGTTGCCAGAAGATATTGGCCGATTTCCGGTTGTTGGTGCGAGAAGATCTCAGTGAAAAGATATTCCATGACATATTTTGCCACCTCAAAGAGTTTAAGAATATAAGATCCCGTCCAGGTAAGATACACACAGTCCAAGGTTCCTTTCTGCAACGCCCCATAGGCCTCGGTAAAACTCAAATTGACCGGCACGGCACCAAGTTTTATGAACATCTTTGGATTGACGGCACCAAAGGTACGAATCTTAAGGCCTTTGAAATCTGCAAGGGTGCGGATCGGCTTTTTCGAAATGAGCCGATACTGCGTTAAAGCGCCAAAAAGAAAGGGATGAAGATTGTTCTTCTTCATGTCCTCCTGAACTTTTTTCTGGGTCTGATACCCGAGTTTCGACATCTTTGCAGCCATTTCGTGATTTTGTAGATCATGGGTGCGTTAAAGAACGCATTCATGGGCAGACGGGCAAAGCTGTAACCGTGCCCGCAATTACCCAAATCAACCGCCCCTCCGCCGATAAGATCGATCATTTCGGTTACTTTGCCCAGCGTCCCCCGTGATAGATCTCAACCTGGACCCGGCCATTGGTGCGTTTGGTCAATTCGGTTGCCACAAATATGTCCGCCTTTGAGTTCGGTAGTTTTTCGGGGAGATAGCTCGCATAGGTCGTCCTGCTGTAAGGCGGCAATGGTCTTGTTCAAAATCGGGATCAGCTCCGGCCAATCATTACGAACGTAAGTGACAATTTCTATGGGGTATTCGTCGATCAACAGGATATTATCAATCGTTCCCTGTAAATTCTGCTTGCGCCAATGATTATAGCTCATCTAGGCGACAATAACGTCGATCTCCTTGCTCAGCAAGGCCTTGGTCAGGGACTCATGGTCGTCATAAGGCTTGAGAATGGTCGAAGGAAGCTTTTCCAACAGGTTTTTTGCTGGTCGTGCAGCCCTTTTGTACCCGATGCGCATGCCCTTCAGATCTGAAAAGCTTTTTAGTCGGTAATCGCTTGGGGAGCGTGCAAAAAAAAAGTAGGAGGGAAATATGACATCAGTTGCATTGTAAAGAACGTTATATAATAAAGTAACTAGTAAAAATACTTCTGCTAGTTATTATAAATGTAGTAGAAAAGAATTGATCTACTACATAATAAAAAAACAACCTCCTGATAGCATAGAGCTGAACAATTATAAACCCTAAAATGCTGAAAGGAGGTTGTCATGAACACTGAATCCATTTTCAGTTGGGAACAATTCTGTCAAATTAAAAGCGAGATCCGTGGATCTGATGACTACTTGGTGGTTGGCATCGATGTAGCCAAAGACAAGCATCATGCTTTTATGGGCACAGCCAACGGTAAATCGCTTTTGAGAAAACTGATCTTTGAAAACAACCTTAACGGCTTCCGCAAACTGTTGGAACGTTGTGATGCTGTCAGAGAGCAAAACACTCTTTGCAAAGTTGTCTATGGCTTGGAGCCTACCGGCAATTATCACAAGCCGCTGAGTGCACATCTGATCCGTTGTGGATCTCATGTGGTGCTGGTCACCGGCAAGGCGGTGAAAAACAACCGCGAGCTTCTCGATGGTCGTTGGGACAAAAATGACGACAAGGATGCGGCCAACATCGCTGATCTGGTTTCGCGCGGCAGATGTCTCTACTATGACTATCCGTCGGATAGTATAAACCAGCTACGGCAGCTGCTGTCGCTGAGAAGGCGTTTGAAAAAAGAAGAACACAGTCTTCGGATGCGTATTCGAAATAATCTTCTGGCACAATACTTTCC
>JBAVYC010000044.1:0-2807 GCA_049698595.1 Desulfobacterales bacterium
GAATATAGATGAGCAGACAATAAAGGATAAGCGGCAGCCAGTAAAATATAAAAGGCTTTAATTTCGAGGACATATTTTATTTTCCGGGTAATACTTCAGCCACTAAGGAACTCTGCTTTTCCTTAAGCTACGCTGGGGAAAAGTGGCCTCTGAAGGGCTGCAAGAACGCTGATAATTTATATTGGTTTCAGGTGTCAGTATCTAACATTTCCTTTCCCTGACACCCGACACCTGAAACCTTCATATTCTTTTTTCTGTGCCTTCGTATTTGGTAGCTGAATATTTCCGATACTACAAGCCGGGTGCCGGTGAACGGTAAATCAACCTAGAACCCGGTAGTGGGTCGCCTTTTGCCGAACAAAACTTCACAGGGTGCGTTTTTAGTGACGTGTTTTTTCAACTTTTTGCACCATAATGACTGAAATGTCCGGCAACTTCCATCCAGCGCTGCCATTCTGGCAAAGTCGGCATGTCCGCACTGCAGATCACAAAAACTGATTTTACTGGTTGTCACGCCTGCGTTTTTAGCCATTCAATACTCCATCTAAACGAATTCCAAAGAGAGCTCCCGATTACGAATATGCGACTGCACGGTATTCAGAAAAGTCTCGTGCGAAACCCCGTATTTGACATTCCCGTCCAGCGTTCTCACCGAAAGCGTTGAGGCCTCTTTTTCCTTGCCGCCAATGGTGAGGATTAAGGGAATATACTGCAATTGGGCCTCACGCACTTTTTTGTTCAAACTTTCCGTCCGGCTGTCGACTTCAGCACGCAGTCCTGCATTCTTCAGAGTTGCCAGCACCTCGTTGGCATAGGGCACCAGTTCGTCGTTGATCGGCAGGATAATGGCCTGCAAGGGCGACAACCATAAAGGAAACTTGCCGGCAAAATGTTCGATGAGAATACCCAGAAAGCGCTCAATCGATCCGAAAACGGTTCGGTGAATCATGATGGGACGATGCTTTTCGTTGTCCTTGTCGATATAATATAAATTGAATCGTTCGGGCAGAGACATGTCCAGCTGAATCGTGCCGCATTGCCAGGTGCGGTTCAGGGCATCCCGGATATGGAGATCGATTTTGGGGCCGTAAAAAGCGCCGTCGCCTTCGTTTAGCTGGTAGTCCTGGCCATAGGCGTCCAGCGCCGCCGCCAACCCGCTGGTGGCCGTTTCCCACTGTTCATCGGTCCCGATGGATTTTTCCGGCCGGGTGGACAACTCCAGATAAAACCCCAGGCCGAAAGTACTGTAAATTCGTTCCGACAGTTTAAGGACGCCCAGGATTTCATCCTTGATATGCTCTGAAGTCATGTATAAATGGGCATCATCCTGATGAAATGCTCTCACCCGGAAAAGCCCGGACAGCACGCCGCTCAATTCGTGCCGGTGGACAAGCCCGACCTCAGCGACTCTGAGCGGCAAGTCCCGATAAGAGTGCGGTTTGGTGCTGAATAGCAGCATCCCGCCGGGACAATTCATCGGCTTGATGGCATACTCGATATCGTCAATTGCCGAGGTATACATATTTTCGCGATAGTTTTCCCAATGGCCGGATCGTTCCCACAGTGAACGGTTCAGCATGATCGGCGTTTTGGTTTCCACATAACCGGCCTCACGATGTTCAAGGCGCCAGTAATCCAGCAGGGTATTCCAAAGATCCATGCCTTTGGGGTGAAAAAACGGCATCCCGAGCGCTTCTTCGTGAAAGCTGAAGAGATCCAGCGCCTGACCGATTTTGCGATGGTTCCTCTTTTTGGCTTCTTTAAGAAAGGTCAGGTAATCGTTCAATTCCTTTTTATCGAAAAAAGCGGTGCCATATATTCTTTGAAGCTGAGGCTTGGAAGGGTCTGCCCGCCAGTAAGCGCCGGAAACTTTTATCAGTTTGACGTTTTTGGCAAACCCGGTGTGCGGCACATGGGGTCCGCGACACAAATCGGTAAATTCACCCTGCTCGTAAAATGAAATGGTCTCGTCTTCCAGGTCCGATATCATTTCAAGCTTGTAGGGCTCGTTTTTATAAAATTCCATGGCTTCGGCCTTGGACACAACTCTGCGGCGAATCGGCAGCTTTTCCTTGATAATCTTTTTCATTTCAGCTTCGATCTTTGGAAAGTCGTCCTCTGAAATGGGATCCATATCGATATCATAATAAAATTGATTTTCCACCGCCGGGCCAATCGTCAGTTTGGCAGCTTTATTTAGACGCAAGATGGCCTGGGCCATCACATGCGCAGCGCTGTGACGCAAAATATCAAGCGCATCCGGGTCCTTGGAGGTAATAAACCTGATTTTGGCGTCATGGTCGATGACGGTACCCAAATCAACCAGATTATCATCCAGTTCCATGGCCACGCAATTGCGCGCGAACCCGTCTGAGATGCTTTTGGCTGCATCGATGCCGCTTAGTGAATTTTCAAAAGCCTTTATGTTGCCGTCTGGAAATGTTATGTTTACCATTGCGCACTCACCGTGATAGTAAGAAAGTTAGAAAATAATTTCACCAGTTATAAAAACAATTCAGCGGTCATTTTAATCATCCAGACAAATTAAGGAAAACAATCCAAGGGGTCAAGAAAAAAAATGAATGCGGCCACCGATCTCACCTATAAAATGATCAATTCCCCCAGCAAACTCGAAAATTTTGTCAGAGCCATAGAAAATGAGAAGGCCGTCGGCGTGGATCTGGAAGCGGATTCCATGTACCATTTCAGAGAAAAGGTCTGCTTGGTTCAGATGGCCGCCGCAAATGTAAATGTGGTTATTGATCCTCTCATTGTTAAAGATCTGTCACCGCTTAAGCCGATTTTTG
>JBAVYC010000045.1:0-1863 GCA_049698595.1 Desulfobacterales bacterium
GCTGAACCCTGAACCCTGACCCTAAACCCTGAACCCTGAACCCAGAACCCCAGAACCCCTACCTTTCTTCAATGGGCATATATCGGGTTTCTTGCGGCCCCGTATAGATCTGGCGCGGACGGTTGAGTTTCCAATTGGGGTCATCGATGCTTTCCTTCCACTGGGCGATCCATCCCGGAAGCCTGCCGATGGCGAACATGACGGTGAACATGTTGGTCGGAATTCCAATGGCACGCAGCACAATCCCGCTGTAAAAATCGACATTGGGATACAAATTATGACCGATGAAATAATCATCGTTTAAAGCAATCTGTTCCAGTTCGATGGCAATATCCAGCAGCGGGTCTGAAAAGTTTAAGTTATCCAACAAGGCGTCGCACATCTTTTTCATGATTTTCATTCTTGGATCAAAAGTTTTGTAAACCCGGTGGCCAAAACCCATCAACCTGAACGGATCATTTTTATCTTTAGCCCGTTCAATGACCCGTTTCATATTCTTATTTTCCGCAATTTGGGTCAGCATTTCGATCACGGCCTGATTGGCCCCGCCGTGCAGCGGTCCCCAGAGAGCGGCAATACCGGCAGAAATGGCGGCATAGAGATTGACCCGGGCACTTCCAACCACCCGAACTGCGGTGGTCGAACAGTTCTGCTCGTGGTCGGCATGCAAAATCAAGAAAACATTCAAGGCCTTGACCACATCCGGATCTATCTCGTAAGGCCGCACCGGAGAGGCGAACATCATGTTTAAAAAATTGGCGCAATACGTCAGATCAGGCCGCGGATAAACGACCTTATGCCCTCTTGAAATTTTATAGGACATGGCGGCCAGGGTCCGGACCTTGGAAAGCAGCCGCGTAACGGTCATGTTAATCTCTTCTTCCAGGTTGTCCAGCACCGGATAAAAGCTGCGCAAGGCATTGACCATGGAAGAAAGAATTCCCATGGGGTGGGAAGAGCGGGGATAGTTTTCGTAAAAAGCCCGCATGTCTTCATGCACCAGGGAATTGTCATTGAGCAAAATGGAAAAATCGGTCAATTCCTTCTGCGTGGGCAATCTCCCGTTAATCAGAAGATAGGCGGTCTCCGCAAACGTCGACTCCTCAGCCAGCTGCTCCACCGGAATACCGCGGTATCGTAAAATTCCTTTTTCACCATCCATAAACGTAATCGAGCTGGTACAGCTTCCGGTGTTGGCAAAACCGGAATCAAGGGTTATCAAGCCGGTTTGCTGCCGAAGTTTAGAAATGTCGATGGCTTTTTCCCCCTCCGTGCCTTCTATTATGGGGAGCTGATACTCTTTTTCGCCGTAAATCAATTTAACAGATTCAGTCATAATATTTCCTTCTAAATGGTATCTGTATCCTGGATAAATCGGAAAAATCAGAAGT
Source organism: Desulfobacterales bacterium (assembly GCA_049698595.1). Classification (GTDB taxonomy): domain Bacteria; phylum Desulfobacterota; class Desulfobacteria; order Desulfobacterales; family JAFDCJ01; genus JAFDCJ01. The sequence goes on from JBAVYC010000045.1 coordinate 1,392, forward strand.
GAACTAAAATTTGAAAATTAGCAGCTATTTATACCCTTGCAAAATTAGAGTATATCGGTCATCTTTATATCAATAAATGGCGAAGGTCAAGCGGCCTGTAATCAGGTAATCGATGGTAATGGCGTATTGTTACCCTAAGCTGGGCGAGTCTGATTGAAAATTGAAGATTGCAGATTGAATATTTGTCGATGACGCTCGCCGAGGCTTAGGCGTCACACCCCCTACGAGCCCGCTTCCAGCCCGTAGGCTTCATGGGCTTACAGGCCGGAGGGAAGGCTTCGCTCTGCTTTTTTTAACAAATAGAATAGATAGAATACATTCCTTTGACATTCGATATTCATGATTCGATATTCGCTTTTTTTTTTAAGTTTCTATTCCGGTCAGACCGGCCGCTGTTCAGGCCAGAGGCGCCGCTCGTGTGAAACTTCATTTGAAAAAGTTGGAGTTGATTCTATCCTTGGCCACTTTGCAT
>JBAVYC010000046.1:0-2614 GCA_049698595.1 Desulfobacterales bacterium
CTGATGAAGCCTGGCTTAAGATATTAGATATGGACATCTATTGGGGCGATCTAAAAAATCAATGGGAGCATTACGTTGTTGCCTGTCTGATTTTTTTTGTATTGCTGCGGGCAGACATCAAAAGGGATTTTTTACTTCAAAACGATTATACCCGTGGACAAAGGCTCAGCCGCTGGTTTGTGCGGCTTAAACATTACCAGACACCGTTATCAAAAGATATCGTGAGCAAATTTTGCATTTGCTACAGCATGACCCTGGAAAGAAAACCCATAAAAGTGCGATATAGCGAATTCAAAAAAGATTGAAGGTTTGTTTCCAACAATCAATAGACGATGAAAGGGGTTTCCACCATGGAAAAATCTGTTCAATTTTATATTGATTTTAACGAATCAAATTAGTAGAACAAATTGTAATCTATTCATAAAAGTCTGGAGTTGCGTTTCAGGCCATTAGGTGCTGGATTCCATACTCCGGAGATAAGATAGAATCTGTGTATCAGGTGCTGTATAGCCTAACAGGGAATCCCGTGAAAATCGGGAGTGGGACCGCCGCTGTAATCACGCCTTTTCCCTTTTAAGAGAAAAGGAACGCTTTTAGCATTCGACGTGCCACTGTTCCGTTGAAGCGAGATGGGAAGGCCGCTAAAAGGGCGTGGAAGCCAGAAGACCTGCCTGATATGAGATCCATACATCACAGGAGTACGTTCACTGCTGCTGTGGGGGATGGGAAAACGGCTTTATCCCCGGGCTCTATTTTTTAGGGTCGGGGATTTTTTTTTGGCGGAAAATATGGCAGCCGGTTGAATTGCCAACTTAGAAATCCTGGTCCTCTGGGCCAGTCGAAGATCCCGCCGCCGGGGGTTAGAGAGAATCGGCTCAGCCTGCGACAATTTCAAGGAGTGATGGAGTATGTTGAGCAGAGCAACGCCATGGAGAGCCCCTTCCAGGGGGCAAACCAAAGCCAAGTCCCTCCCCGCAAACTAACGCGGGATCTACGATGGGCCTGGATTTTTTACTTATTAAAAACTACGTCTACAGTATAAATTCGAAAGGGGATATCATGAATAAAGAAATTGGAACCTTATATGGTATCGGGGTTGGACCCGGTGATCCCGACTTGATTACGCTCAAATCTACAAAAGTATTAAACAGAGTGGATGTCGTTTTTGCAGCAGCCTCCACCAAAAACAGCCACAGTCTAGCTGTGAACATTGCCAAACCCCATATTCCGGAAACTACTTCGATAAGGATGCTCTCTTTCCCCATGACAAAAGATGAAAAAGAAACCCGGGCGGCATGGGCCGCAAATGCACGCATCATTATAAAAGAATTGGTGCAGGGCAAAGATGTGGCCTTTTTGACAGTTGGAGATTCCATGACCTATTCCACCTATGGCTACATCCTAAAACATATTAAAACCTCAGCGCCCTATATAGCGATAGAAAGCATTCCCGGTATCACCTCGTACCAGGCCGCTGCAGCTCGCTTGAATACCCCGCTGGTGGAAGGTGAGGAATCATTATTGATTACCTCTGGTGTCAAGGGCGGCGACCGTCTGCGACAATTTTCCTGCAAGCCGGAAAACGTGGTTTTCCTGAAGGCATACCGGAATGTCACAGATATAATCTCTGCCGTGGACGAAACCGAATTATTCCAAGACTGTGTCGGAATTTCCAAATGCGGGCTTCCAGGAGAAGAAATTGTAACTGATCTTAAGGAACTCACGAACAGGCCTCCAAATTATTGGACCCTTATTATTGCAAAACAGAAGAAAAAGGTAACCCCTTTGGAAGCAAAACATCTAATCGGTCGCCCTCAGCGACGACCTGCCGAAGCCGTGTTGGAATTTACCGAGTCGATGTAATTATTCAGCCTTTTTTGCGGAGACGATAGATGTTAAATGGCCACGGCGGAAATATCTATGACATCGCACACAGACTCGGCTGTGCGCCTTCTGAAATAATTGATATGAGCAGCAATGTGAATCCACTGGGTCCTCCGCCCGGCCTGGTAGATTTCCTCAAAGAAAACTTAAACGCCATTACCGCATTGCCGGAAGTCGATTCAAGCTTGGTTTTGCATTCTTTCGCTGATCGCTACGGCGTCGATCCCGCAACTGTTCTTGCCGGCAACGGATCAACCCAATTTATTTACTCCATACCACTGGCCCTTGGGTCAAAAAAAGCGCTGATCATTGGACCGACCTATGCTGATTATGCGGATGCATGCAGTATACACAACGTCCGTTGCGAGTATTTCATCGCCCAGGAAACGCAGGCATTTAAAGCGGATATTACGATATTGAACAAGCAGGTGAAAGGGTTCGATACCGTTTTTATCTGCAATCCCAATAATCCGACAGGTACTTTATACACGGGTGCTGAAATTGAATCACTTTGCAAGACCTTCCCGGACACCTATTTTGTCATCGACGAATCTTACCTGCCCTTTGTGGCTTCCGGCGATCATGAAAGTATGATTGGCCGTCGCCTGCCAAACGTTATCATTCTAAATTCCATGTCAAAAATTTTCATGATTTCCGGGTTGCGGATTGGTTTTGTGATCGCATCGAAAAACATCATTGAATCACTCATACGATACGCCCTCCCTTGGAG
>JBAVYC010000047.1:0-23155 GCA_049698595.1 Desulfobacterales bacterium
GTTCATAGACCTCAATAAGGCTTTTGCGTGAAAGGTATCTTCCAGCCAAATCCACAGCCTTTCTTTTTGCGGTGAAAAGTGCCAATTTCTTTGCTAAATCAAGTGAGGCACCAGCCTCCATTCGATAACTGCCCTGAGCCTCTATCTCAAAAATATCATCTTCGGTCGCTGAGGTACCGCCGTTAATCGAGAACAAAACCAACAAAGTAGCCATAGTTAAATTGCGCAGGATTACCTTAATCCCTTTTTTGCGAAACTCACCCTTTAAATCATATCCGCGAAATAATCCGGGTCGCCTTTGATATCGCCCAGCACCATCTTGCACAGACGTCCCCTTTGGGGCGGGGTGATGATGGTATAGGACCTGCTCAGATAATCAACCGGCGTATTTTCAGACCCTTAATCTCCAGAGTCGAAAAGAACTGCGTTGACTTTAACATCTTTGATGCCATCGATGTCCTTTTCCTTAAGGAGATCGATGATCTTGTTGATAATCTCTTGCTCCTGAGAAAGGGTTGTCTCAATTGTTACGAAAACGACGCCATTTTTGCACTTAACTTGGGCTGACGGAAACCGGTCGAAAAGCATTTCCTGTGCTTTAGCAGTTAGATAATAATCGTCTATCATCAGGTGAGATTCTCGTGTTGTTTGAAAGCACGATCGCTTCGCGATATCGGCCAGAATTTCAACTGCATCATCCACCCCCAAGTTGTCGATATGCAGAACGATATCATAAAGAGCTGAATCCTTAGTATCAATTCCATAAAGATGCATACCCCATTTTCTTCGCTCTTCGTCATCTTTTTTCAGGATGAAGAATATCTCTCGAGACACATTCATAGCCCAACTGCTGAGCGAGCTTTTCGGCGATTTCCTTTCCCTTGCTGTATGATCCTCTTGAAATCGTAATGACACCCATTTTTACTTCTCCTCGTCATCTAACCGTGCCAAGGCCCTTAACAGCCCCAGGGGCGATGAACTTATCGACAATTTCTGGATTTCTTCAATTCGCTTTTGGTTATGTTCAAATTTCTTTTTTAGTCTTGCCTGGTATGCCTCCGTAATGGCCTCAACGAGTTTTTCAAAAGCATAGGGTTTTTCCAGGTATTTAAACGCACCCAATTTGGTGCACTCCACAGCCGAATCGACGGTGGCGTGACCGGTGAGCATGATGATTTCAAGATACTTGTGTTTATCTTTCAATGCCTTCAGTACCTGGGTACCATCCATTCCCGGCATCTGAAAGTCCACCACGGCCACATCGAAAAGGCCCTTTTCAGCGGACGCTATGGCTTCCTTGCCGTTTGATGCCGTGGTGACATCAAAGTTTTTCAGTACAAGCCGTTTGGAAATCGATTCTAAAAATTTAATTTCGTCATCAACCATAAGGAGCTTTATCTTGTTTTGACTGCTCATGACGTCCTCCATTTCTTACAATTAAGGTGGTTGTTGCCTCAGCAAGGTTTTCCAGTCAATAAAATTTTCATTTCATGGCCCATTCGTAACTTGAAAGTTTCTAATAATTCTAACGCATGCTTTCGATATATTGAGGCACTAGAATATCGAGCACGTGGGAATCGCCGGTCATGCCTATCTCAGCGTTGATAGAAGCCGCGATTTGTCTTGTTTGGTCGACTGGAAACCTTCGGGCACTATTTTTGCCAAGGCCCGAAAAAGTGATTCGGGCGCTGCCTTCCTTTTGTGGATGCAGTGAAACCTGAATCTCTCCGTCTGGACCAACCGATTCAAATCCATAAACAAGGGCCTGATATATCAGGTTTTGAAGTCGCCAGGGGCATGTTAGGACGATCGGTGCAGCTTCCTCTGGAGGATCAAATCGAACCTTGCTGGCAAAGCTTAAAAACCGGGCCAGATGGATCATCAGATCGAGGACTTCGACAAGATTCACTCTTTTTAAGGGATCGTCCGCGCTATGGGAAAATGTATTCATTTTCTTAATGGTAGCGAATCCTCGCTGAATTTCTTCAACAATGTCTTTGCTGCATGTCTGAATCATCTCCACCTCAAAATTGCCGCCTTTGCTCGCCATATCTGTCAGATCATTTAAAAGACCGGCTGCCTCTGAAATTATGGCCAGGATGTTTTTGAGTTCGTGTGAAATACTGGCGTTGACTTTGCCGAAAAAGGCCAGGTCATCATTATTTTTAAAATCGATCGTGCTGTCCATGTCGCCTCCCCTATTAGAGTATTGTGCCGATCATGCGGCAAGCTTACATCTTTTCCGCCCTACTGCCAATTGACCGTCTGCTGACCGGTGACCGGATAATCTAGCCGGCGACCTCACGCAGGATCGTTAGCAGTTCATCAATTTGTATCGGTTTCGCTAGATAACAGGTTGCTTCGGCCGATCCTGCTTCGAAGTCGGTTTTGGACCCGTGACCGGTCAGGAAGATAGTTTTCAGGCAGGGGTCCAGTTCTTTCAACTTCCGCTCCAGTTCGATACCCCCGATGCCCGGCATTTTGACATCCAGTATGGCCACATCGTACCTTTGCGTCTCGGCCTTTACGATTGCCTCTTCACCCGTGTACACATAATCGATGTCGATGCCCCGCAGTGCAAGTCTTTTGGCCAGCATCGTTGCGAACTTTCTTTCATCATCAACCAGTAGAACCTTCATTTTCAGTTATCTCCTTCAGAATCCGGGTGGGCAGCGTAATGGTAAATGTCGTGCCTTCATGGACTTTACTTGTTGCGAAAATCTCTCCGCCAAGCTTTTTGACCAGACCGTGGGTGATGGCAAGCCCCAACCCGGTTCCCTTGTCGCCGTCTTTTGTCGTAAAAAAAGGCTCGAAAATTTTCGGCAGATTCTCCTCCGGCATGCCGCAGCCGTTATCGCCGATGGTGATGCAGATCTTATCGGCTCCTGCGGGTGACGCCTCGATATCCAGGATGCAGCCGTTGTCCATTGCTTGAAAGGCATTGTTTACCAGATTCACCAGGACCTGCTGCAGTTTGCCCCGGTCGGTTTCAATCGGGCGCATATTCTCCGGCACGTTCACGTCAACCTGGATATTCCGGTAGGCCGCCTCCTTATGGTGAAAAACGAGGACATCTGAAATAACCTCTTTCAAATTTACCTTTTGAACCTTGACTTCAAATTTGCGGGCAAATCCGAGAAGTTGCCTGGTAATCGTGCCGCAGCGTTCGACGGCATCCAGAATGTCATCGATGTAGCCGATAAATTCGTCATCCTGGCGGAACTGTTCTTTGAGAACAAACAGATCTTTCACATACCCGGCGGTTTCGTTGATCAGGGCCAGGGGGTTGTTGATCTCATGGGCGACGCCGGCCGCCAACTGGCCGATCGATGCAAGTTGGTTGCTCTGTTCCATCAGGGCCATGGTCTCAGCCTTGGCCTTGTCCGCCCGATAAAGCTTGTTGATTATGAACGTGCAGGTGATGATGACGACGACCAGGATGGTCAGTGTGCATAAACCTATAAACCAATTAATGCTCGAACGCAACTGCTGCCAGACCTGCATCATCCCGGCTTTCTGTTTAACCACCATTAGAATAAACGGGGTGTCCGCAATTTGGGCGGATATATACGCATAGCCCATAATGATGGACCGCCTTTGATCATCTTCAGCCATGGCTACCTGAGTTCTCTGGGAATAAGCCGGAACCGGCAAGGACATCTTTTGAAAGATGTCGCCGTAGGATTTGGAGGGGGTCTGGACGATGCCGGACCGGTTGATGAGAAAAATTTCTGCATGGGCACCGGTTTCGTAGGTAGACAGGGTCTGTATCAATCGTTCCGTTTCCAGCGTGGCCCGCAGGAGAAAAAACGAGCCGTCGCTCCGGAATGACTTGACCGCAATGATGATATGCGGAACATCACGATATCCGCGAAAAATTTCACTGACATAAAAATGGTGTTTCTGGCATTCAATAAACCAGCGTTGGTTGCTGTAGTCTCTGCCCTCGAGGTTGAAAGGTCCGGCGTACGCAAGCTGTGTACCCGTATGAGCAATGACGCTCAGATCCGTCAGTCCGCCGAATCCCAATTTCAGGTTTCGCAGGATCTCCGCCAAATGATCATGGTCGGCCAGTTGATCATACCCGATTTCATTCACGGTGAATCGCAGGGCATTCAGCTGCTCTTCCAGAAAAAAGGTCACCGCGCGCCTGGCGTTGGAAGCCAGCCGTTCCGCGCGCAGGGTTAGCTCCGATTCCACGGACTCTTGAAGCAGCTGGTGATGAATAATGGTGATAACCAGCAAGGGCACCAGAGCTGTAGCAACCAGCACAGAGATACCGATCGCCCAGATCTTACGATAATCCGTAAAGGTGAAATAAGGATCCAGGTGTTTATTGTCTTGAAGGTTAAATTCGGGCCATATCGGTCCGAAAGCCCTGCGGATTCGGTCAATCATGGGGACATCTCCCCGATCTGGGCTAAAATGGCCATCAGTTCATCAATAACCAATGGTTTGTGCCAAAAAGCGTAGGCGCCTTGCTGCATGCATGTTCGTCGGTCTTCTTCCGTCCCATGCCCGGTCAGGATAACCACGGGGGTCATCCCAGATATTTTCTTAATCTGCTTTAGGACTTCTACGCCATAGATATCCGGCAGCTGAAGATCCAGCAAAATGAGGAAGAAATTTTTCTGCCTAACCAGGTCGAGCGCCTGCTGCCCGTTGTAGCAAACGTCGCAATGACAGCCCCTCAGGCTCAACCGCTTGACCAGCATGTCAGCAAACCGCTGTTCGTCATCGACAATTAATAGATTATATTGTTTCATTTTATTACATATTTTTTATTGACTGTTTAATTATATTGTTTTATAGAACCGATATACATGAATAGGTTTCATTTGTAAACACTTTTTTGAAAGGTTGATTAATATGGTAAACTATCGCGTTCGTTCAGCAGGTTGGTGGATTTTGTCGCTATTCGTTTTCGTTTTGAGCTGCCCCTTGACAGCCTCGGCCGCGGAACAGACCATAGCCGGCACCGCCGGCAAACCCTGGTGGTTCTGGCCGATTGTATTATTCGTCTTCTGTTTGGTCCTCGGCATCGTGGCCGTCTTGGCCGGCGTCGGCGGCGGCGTACTCTATGTGCCTCTGGTCAGCGGATTTTTTCCTTTCCATATTGATTTCGTCAGAGGAGTCGGGCTGATGGTGGCCCTTGCCGGGGCACTGGCTGCCGGTCCGGGACTGCTGCGGCGCAACCTGGCCAACCTCAGACTTGCCCTGCCGGTGGCTTTGATTGCATCCTTCTTTTCCATTCTGGGCGCCATGCTGGGGCTATATCTCTCGGCCTTAGATCCCGATATCATCCAAATCTGTTTGGGGGTGACCATCGTGGGTATCGCCATCCTGTTGCTGGTTTCAAAGAATACTGAAAAGCCGGTGGTGAACAAGCAGGATGCCATCGGGCTGGCCTTGGGACTGGGCGGGGCATATTGGGACGACGGCGCGCGGGAAAGCGTCGAATGGAAGACCCATCGAACCTTGCTGGGCCTGTTCATGTTCATCCTGGTCGGTCTTTTGGCCGGCATGTTCGGGCTGGGTGCAGGGTGGGCTAACGTACCGGTGCTCAACCTTCTGATGGGCGTTCCCTTGAAGGTGTCGGTTGCCACCAGCAAGTTTTTATTGTCCATCACGGATACATCCGCCGCCTGGATATACCTGAACAGGGGGTGCGTCATTCCCCTGATCGGCGTTCCCTCCATCGTCGGTTTGATGCTGGGATCCCTGATTGGGGTCAAGATTCTCGCCGTTGCCAAGCCCAAAATGATTCGATATATGGTTATTGTCGTTCTGTTTTTTGCCGGACTGAAGGCCATTGATAAAGGATTGGGCCTTGGATTTTTAGGATAACCGGAAAACGCCAACATTATGGAGTTATACATTATGGACACCCAGAACAAAGAAAACCTCAAAGCCTCGCGGGAACAAATCATTTATGCCAACATATTGGTTATCGGCGTATGGGCCGGTATTTTCATACTGGTAACAACTTACGCGATATATCTGTCCGGTATTCTGCCTTCCCATGTCGAATTGTCAATTATCCCCACAATTTGGGGCAAAGGGGTCGCTGAATATCTGGAAATTACCCATTCACCTCATGGGTGGGGATGGTTATTCTTACTGACAAAAGGGGATTTTCTCAACTACATCGGGTTAGTCTTGCTGGCCCTGATGACGATTGTCTGCTACCTGGTTTTGGTCCGGGGATATATCCGTCAAAAAAATTGGATATTTACGGTTATCGCTGTTCTGGAAATCGTCGTGTTATCCGTGGCAGCTTCCGGACTCCTGGGCAGCGGGGGCCATTAAAAGCCCATAATGCCATATGGCCTGCGACCATAAATCCGGTTGTTTTTTGACTTTTATTACAGGAAACGGCTATACTCGGATTACCGCATCCGGGATTGAGGAAAGGTGAATTATGAAAGTAAAAAAAATAAATGTCCTGCTGGTAGATGACAACGAAAAATTTCTGAAATCCGTGGCTGAAAGGACCCGTTTAAAGGGATTTAATGTTTTCACGGCCCTTAACGGCCGGCAAGCGATTGAGATCGCCCAAAAGCAGGCTGTTCATGTGGCCGTGGTCGATCAAAGATTGCCCGATATGGAAGGTCTGGTGGTGATCACAAATTTAAAGAAGCTATCACCGGATGTCAAAACGATCCTGTTGACGGGCCATGGCGACGAAAAACTCAAAGAAACGACTGAAGCCCTCAATTCAACCTATTTCGACAAGCAGGATATGGGAAGGTTCTGGACGTTTTTATCGCATCTGCCGCTGGGAAACATCAACATTCTTCTGGTGGACGACAATCCGAAATTCCTCAATACCCTGGCAAAACGGATACAGTTGAAAGGACATGAACCCTATACGGCATTAAACGGCCATGAGGCTATCGAGATTGCGAAGACGACCAAGATCCATATGGCGGTAGTCGATCAAAGAATGCCAGATATGGATGGTTTGGAGGTGATCGCCAAACTCAATGAAATGGATGCAGACATCAAAACGCTTTTACTAACAGCCCATGGCGATGAAAAGCTCAAAGTAGCCACGGAAGCACTCAACTCATCCTATTTCGAAAAAGAAGATATGGGTAAATTCTGGGGATTTGTAAGAAAAATATTGCAAAGCCTTGAAACCTCCATGGCGGCCGCAGGGATGGCCACCGGCGGAGATCTGGAAGATGCCGTCGATATCGAATCGCACCACGTCAAAAAGAAATAATTTTATAAATGACGAACAAGGCCCAAAAAATTCTATTGGTCGATGATGAGGAGAAATTTTTAAATTCCATAGCGGAACGCTTGAAGCTATTAGGGTTCGACCCGCTCAAAGCGTCGAGCGGCCGACAAGCATTAGAGCTTGCGAAAAACAACCGCATCGATATGGCAATTGTCGATTTAAAAATGCCTGACATGGACGGACTGGTGACCATCACCAAATTAAAGGAAATTTACTCTGATTTAAGGTCAGTGCTGTTGACCGGATACGGCAGCGAAAAGATTAAGCAGGCAACCGAAGCCCTGAAAGCCGACTATTTCGAAAAGGATCGGATGGAAGCTTTTTGGAGCTTTATTAAAACGAGCAATAAAAGCGGCAACACCATCGTCATCAGACCGCCTTCTGAAAGCAACACTTCCGATACCGACCGGAATGATCAACCAGATGTTTCCAGGCCGGGTAAAATAGAGATAATATCTGACCGCCATTCAATGGAAGATATCCTGGCGTCTTCTGCAACCGACAGGAATAAGGGCGAAATCACTCCCCCCGGGCAGCTCCGAATGATCGGTGAAACCTTGGCGATGCAGGAACTGAGGAAAAATATCGAAAGGTTGGCAGCACTGGATTGCACTGCAATTATTCGCGGCGAAACGGGCACCGGAAAGGAGTTGGCCGCCAGGCTCATTCACAACCTTAGCCCTCGAACTAGAAATCGGTTTGTTGCGATCAACTGTGGTTGTTTCAGTAATGATTTGCTGATCGAAGAGCTTTTCAGACCCGGGCATACGGTCATTGCCGGAGTCGCCGGGATGAGCGAAGCCATTACCGGGCCCGGATCGGACGGTACCATCCTGTTTGACCAGATCGAAGATATGTCTCCAAAGATGCAGCTTTCAATGTTGAAGATCATCGATAGTAAAAAAGTATCCCTGCAGGATGGTGTCGACGATTTTCCTTTTGATGCTCGTATACTTGCGGCCAGCCGCTATAATCTCGCAAAACTGGCTGGTGAAGGAAAATTCAGGGACGAGCTGTATTATCGTTTGAATGTACTTGAGCTGTTCATTCCTCCCCTGAGAGAGCGCAGGGATGACATCCCGCCTTTAAGCGGCTACTTTCTCGATAAGTTTTCAAAAGAGTTTAAAAAAAAGGTTGATTATGTCTCAGACGAGGTTATCTCCCTCTTTATGTCCTATGATTTCCCCGGCAATGTCCGCGAACTTGAGCACATCATTGAGCGTGCCGTCATCCTTGCAGACGGCGATACGATAAAACCTAAACATCTTCCCGGACGGTTTCACAAGGCCGACGCTCCGCCTTTGGATGCTGCCAGAAAGTTCATCACGTTGGCCGAGTTTGAAAAGCAGTATATTCTCGAGGTTTTAGAAGCAACCGGGGGCAACAAATCCAAAACTACGGAGTTGTTGGGCATCAGCCGAACAGCTTTGTGGCGAAAACTTAAACAATTCAAGGAAGACAAACATCGCACAGCTGCGGTAAATAGGGACAAGCAGGCGCAATAGCGCTGACACCCAGCGAACAGAGGTGCAAGGTTGTTGTGTCTTTATCATTAGACGAAAAATGCTGATGATTACAGCCCTGATGGTGGGTGTTGTTAAACCGCTGCCAGAACTGTGGGTATCAAGCAACAGTCTCAATCTTTTAGCACCTCCCATTCCCTATCATCCAGCGCAGGTGATATGATATTGCCTGTATTTTTTATGCGATCTTTCATAAAGCCTAGCCATGAATCCGATTTGGGAGGTGGTGGCGGTGGTGTGACCAGTGCAATCGGTTCCCCTTTGCGTGTTACGATGATCGATTTCCCCATTTTTTTGACATTGTCCAATAAACACGAACACTTGGCCTTGAACTTTGAAATGGGTATCGTTTCTTGCACGTCTGTTCTCCATACATTTAAAATTTTCTTTGTCTTACACCATAGTCAATAACCATGGCCAACCAAAATATTCATATCAGCATCCCGGCCACATCCTCCGGCAGGATGGCGATCACCTGAATTACCTTTTTTTTCCCGGAAGTCTTGATCACGACATCCACCGGCGACAACTTCGGCACTTTGCTGTATCCGGTACAAATGGCCGCTGCCAGATGGATGGCGTTTTTATCGGCACCCCGGGGCACCAAGGCAATGGGGCTGGGAAAATCCTTGAGATCAAGAACCGTATCGGCTGTCGGGTTATGATATTTGAGGATATTCTCATTGTCGTCTTCGGTTCTTCCGACAATCAACTTGGCGTTGGGATTTAATCGAAAATGGCGGCCGTGCTTCAAGAGATGCAGCTCTTCTTCGGTGCATTCATCCTGATGGTCGAACAGGTCTCTGAGGCGGTTGGAAAAATTTTTGTCGGTGAGCAGACAGCCGCCGGCGGGGGCGGGGTAGTCGCTAATCCCGAATTTTTCCGCCAGCTTTATCTGACGGTTGCGGCCTCTGCCCGATATATCCAATAGGCGGTCTCGTTCTACCAGACCTTCTTTTTCCGGGATGGTTAGCGGCAGATTCCGGGCACTTAGCGGCCGCACGATATAACCTTTAAAGCCGGAGTGTTTTTCCACGTAACCCAGCGATGATTTGTTCTGTGACATGGGTCGCTGGCCCAGCACTTCACCGCTGAAAAGGAAATCGAAGTTTTTTGCCCGCATTAATTCGCCCGCCAGTTTAAACATCAGGGCATGGCAGTCCATGCAAGGATTCATGTGTTTGCCATATCCGGCGGGTGGATTTTTCAGCATTTTCATATAAACATTGAAAATGGATTTGACGGTGAGTGGAATTCCGGTCATATTTGAGGCTTTACGAGCCTTGGCGGCGTTGAAAAACGGGGTTTCAAACGTTACCCAGGCGACATCGATATCCTGATCACGCAAGACCAGTCCCGCCAGCATACTGTCAAGACCGCCGGAACATAATCCGAGTGCTCGGACGGGTTTGTTTTTTTTCTTCATATCTTATCGTCGGTGTAATCCCTGTGCTTCGCAACATAGGGCCCATTGTCTGTGGCCCGTTGTAGGTTGGCAGATTTATCGGACTCAATTCATAAGCCACTGGCTTTGTCCGGTGAGAATTTAAAAGGTTCTACCGTTAGGTCGAGGGCATGCTTTTTGGCGCAAATCTGATTACTGCCGGTGGCTTATGAATTGAGATAAAAAAGAATTTTTGTGTAATCTTTTGCAATTTGCTGGTATAGGCCATGAGAGCAACCAGATATTTGACGGATTATCCTAAGCAGCATATATCCGCAATATTTTGCTCTAATAACCTATGTACGATTTCTTTATTTTCAACCGGCCACTGACCACGGACAACTGACAAATAAATGCAACTGAAAGCCCGAACGGTTAAGATTCGTAAAATCCTGCGAGAACTTTATCCCGACGTCAAGACCCAGCTGTTTTACAACACACCCTTTCAGCTTCTGGTGGCCACGATTCTTTCGGCCCAATGTACCGATAAACAGGTCAATCGGGTGACAACGGTGCTGTTTAACCACCTGAAGACGCCGGCTGATTTTTCCGGGGCGCCGATCAAAACCATCGAAGGGTTTATCCGGTCGACGGGATTTTATCACAATAAAGCCAAGAATATTAAAAATTGCAGCCGGACATTGCTGGAGACCCACGACGGACGCGTTCCACAAACGCTGGCGGAACTCGTCGAACTCCCCGGTGTCGGGCGCAAAACCGCCAATGTCGTACTGGGAGCCGCTTTCGGGATTCCCGGGATTGTGGTGGATACCCACGTGGCCAGAATATCCGGTCGGCTCGGTTTAACCGCAAACACGGATCCGGTTAAAATCGAGTTCGATTTAATGAAGATTATACCCAAAAGGGCCTGGCATGATTTCTGTTTACATCTTATTTATTTTGGCAGAGAAACTTGCGCAGCCAGAAAACCGAAATGCCCCATCTGTCCTCTCCATAAACTGTGTCCCTGGCCGGATAAGACGTAACCATCAAGGTTGCCGGGTTCAGATAAAGGGTTCAGAGGTTCAGGGTTCAGCACCGCCGCAGGCTTGAAAAACGGCGAGATTAATCAAAAATGAAACTCAGTAGTTTCATACGAGCGTCGCCGCTGGCCGCGAGCGTCAAGTCTGATCGAGAAAGAAACTTCTGGGGCTCGGTTTCGAAATCGGCCATTGTTGGGTTTCGTATTTGGTAATACCACCGGCAACATGTAGGTTGGGTTGAGTGCAACGAAACCCAACAAAGCCTGGAGTAGGCTCAACCCAACCTACAAAATGCAAAGCCCAGGATAGAATCAACTCCAACTTTTGAAATGAAGTTTCATATAAGGTTTTTGAGATAGGGTATCCGACGATGAAGCACGACGGTGATGAACACCGGCTGTCCGGTGGTTTCATAACACCGAATCTGGCTCACCGATTGGATCCAAGATTCTCATCATTGTGTAGGTCAGGGTGCGAGCGTAGCGAGTTCCCTGACATATTATCTCGTAAGATCTATGGCTTGACAACATACGGGGTTGCGTCTTAAATTATCCGTTTAAATTTTCATCGCAGACAAACTACAGATACGGTCCTCATAGGAGCTTAAATCAATGCCTAACGTAAAAAGGGTTTCAAAAAAAGTCGGATATACCATCATATTTTTCATGCTGCTGGTCGGCGCGGCATTTGCTGTAGCTGCCTATTTCGGTGTCACAAAGCTGATTCCGGAGATCGGACCGATTCTACAAAATAATGCGGATCCTGCTGCCGCCAAAGTTGGCTGGAATCTCATTTTAGAATACTACCCCAAGTTTTGGTACACTATATTTCCAGCGGCGATGATATTTTCCCTGATTGTGGGGATTTTAGCCTGGCTATTTGCGCGATCGAGTATTAAAAAACTGGCCCTATCCACGGTAGAAACCGACGAGGAGGCTGACGCCGGGAATGATAAGGCAGAAAAAGATCTCTCCGACCGTCGATTATTTTTACATCTCTTCTCCTTGATGCAACGGGAAGGGCGGTTGATGGATTTTCTGAACGAAGATCTTGACGGGTACGACGATGCTCAAATTGGTTCGGCGGTCCGAAGTATTCATGCCGGTTGCCGGCAGCTCGTTCAGGAGTATCTGAATCCGGAACCGGTGATGGATCGGCATGAGGGTGCGGTAGTGGAAATTCCAGTCGATTTCGATCCCGGGATCATCAAATTAACGGGTAATGTCGTCGGAGAACCGCCGTTTAGCGGGATTTTGCGTCATAAAGGCTGGCAAGTGGGTAAAATGAAATTGCCGACCCTATCCGGAAGTCAAAACGCTGAAATCATTGCCCCAGCGGAAGTGGAGATTACGTAAACTTAGGTTGAACTGCTCAGTTTAGGATAAAGAAAGAAAACCATATGACTAATTCGAAATATATCGTCGGTATCGACCTCGGCACCAGCAACAGTATTTTGGCCTATACACCGACCGAGATGAATGACCCGGCAGGATCTGAAATTCAGATACTCGAGATACCGCAGATTGTCGGACCAGGCAGTGTGGCCGCGCGGTCCATGCTGCCGTCTTTCATTTTTTTGCCGGGAGAAAAAGACATGTCTCCGGACGCGCTGAGCCTGCCCTGGGAAAAGGATGTCAAACAGGTCGTCGGAGAGTTTGCCCGAGAGCGGGGAGCCGAGCTTCCCCAGCGGCTGATCAGTTCAGCCAAATCCTGGCTTTGCCATCCGATGGTGGACCGCAATCAGGCGATTTTGCCCTGGGGCGCCTCCGCCGAAGTGCCCAAGCTTTCCACTGTCGAAGCCTCCGCCGCCATCCTTGATCACATTCGTCGGGCCTGGAACTTTTCCATGGCACGTGAGGATAAAAGCCTGGCATTGGAGCTGCAGGATATTTATCTCACCGTACCGGCTTCATTCGATGCCGTAGCCCGTGAGTTGACGGTGAAAGCCGCCGAACTGGCGCATCTGCCCAACATTACCTTGCTGGAGGAGCCCCAGGCGGCGTTTTATGCCTGGATCGAGGCATCCCGTGACGGCTGGCGCGACGTTATCGCTCCGGGAGATCTGGTGCTGGTGTGCGATTTGGGTGGCGGTACCAGCGATTTCAGCCTGATCCGCGTATCGGAAACGTCGGGTGAATTGGAACTGGAGCGGATTGCCGTAGGGAATCATCTGTTGATCGGTGGCGACAATATGGACCTTGCTTTGTCCTACACGATCGCCAAACGTTTCGCTGATAAAGGAACCCGACTGGATTCCTGGCAGATGCGCGCTCTGTGGCACCGCTGTCGGGCCGCCAAGGAAAAACTGCTCGAACTTTCCGACAACGACACGGTTCCAGTATCCATTCTGGGCCGGGGCAGCAGCTTGATTGGCGGTACGCTGAGGACAGACCTTAGCCGGGCTGAGGTGGAGCGGGTCATTGTGGACGGTTTCTTTCCATTTTGTGACGCCACCAGCCGTCCGGCAGCGGTTCAGCGGGCCGGCCTGCAGGAAACCGGGCTTCCGTATGAAGCGGATCCGGCCGTGACCCAACACCTGGCCCAGTTTCTCAGCCGCCAGGCGGAACGCCCTGCGGAGTTGCCCACGGCGGTGCTGTTCAACGGAGGGGTGATGAAAGCGTCTTTACTGCGAAAACGCATTGTGGACGTGTTATCATCCTGGCAAAACGGGGTTGAACCGAGCGTTCTGGGAGCCTCGAATCTGGATCTGGCGGTTGCCAGAGGTGCGGCCTATTATGGTTTGGCTCGCAGAGGCCGGGGTATTCGAATTCGCAGCGGATTGAACAAGTCCTACTACATCGGCGTTGCGGCGGCATTACCGGCGGTGCCGGGAATGCCGGCGCCGATCAAGGCGCTGTGCGTAGCGCCCTTCGGTATGGAAGAAGGATCGGAAACCGAGCTGAGCGAACGTGAATTTAATCTGGTGGTGGGTGAACCGGCTAAATTTGATTTTCTCGGCTCCGCCGCGCGAACCGACGATGCTGTGGGTACCATCCTTGAAGATTGGGAGGGGGATGTCGAGCCGATCACGACCATCGAAACAAGCCTGGACGGAACAACCGGCAGCGTTATCCCCGTAGCGATCCAAATCAAGGTGACTGAAATCGGTACTCTGGAGCTTTGGTGTGTTTCGCGACAGGACGACAAACGCTGGAAACTTGAATTCAACGTACGGGAAAAGCCATGACGACTGACATTGCGGATCACCGCTTTATCATCGGAATCGATCTGGGTACTACCAATTGTGCCGTTTCATATGTAGATCTGCAGGCAAAAGGATCGACGACCAAACGTATCCGGATTTTTAAGATTCCGCAGATGACCGGCTCAGGAGAGGTCAACCGCCTGCCGGTACTGCCTTCTTTTTTATATATCCCCGGCGAATTCGATATTTCCCGCGAAGCCATCGTTGAGTTGTGGGAGGGTGCCGAATCCAATTTTGCCGGTGCTTTTGCAAGAGATCATGGGGCCCAGGTGCCGGCCAGATTGGTTTCCTCGGCTAAAAGCTGGCTGTGCCATGCCAACGTGGACCGCCAGGCACGCATCCTGCCGTGGGGCGCAGACAAGGAAGTCCCTAAGGTTTCACCGGTTATGGCCACGGCGGCCTATCTAAAACACATCCGCATGGCCTGGAACGATTTATGGGGGCCGGATGATAGCCTGCTGCTGGAAAACCAGCTCATTATCGCAACCGTGCCGGCCTCCTTTGACGAAGTCGCCCGCGAGCTCACTCTGGAAGCCGCTAAACTGGGCGGCTTAAACAATGTAATTTTACTGGAAGAACCACTGGCAGCTTTTTACAGCTGGCTTATGCGCCATGAGAAAGACTGGCAAGATTTTGTCCAAACCGGAGAATTGATTCTGGTCTGCGATGTCGGCGGCGGCACCACCGATTTTACCCTGATCGTTTTAAAAGAAGCCGAGGGCAGTCCCCGTTTTGAACGCATCGCTGTGGGGGATCATCTGATATTGGGCGGTGACAACATCGATCTGGCACTGGCCCGCAGGGTTGAAACCGGCCTCACCGGACCGCGCCGTTCCATGAGCACGAACCGTTGGAAAGCACTGTGTCATCAGTGCCGGCAGGCCAAGGAGACGATTCTGGGCGGGTCGGCCGAAACCTTCAAGGTTACGCTGATGGGCGAAGGCAGCCGCTTGATTGCCGGCACCCTGTCGGCGGAACTGGGCCAAGACGAGGTCATTGATACCATCCTGGAGGGCTTTTTCCCGCTTGTCGCGGCGGAAACCGTGCCGAACACTGCCGGACGTAAGGGTATTACCGAATTCGGTCTGCCCTATGAACAGGAGCCGGCAATTACCCGGCATCTTGGGCGGTTTTTGGAGCAACACCGCGATGATATCTTCCAGACATTGCAACGGCAGTCATCCGCACCCGATTTAATCCTGTACAACGGCGGTTCTCTCAGGCCGGCAAAAATACAACAGCGCATTCGGGCGGCTTTGCGGCACTGGTACCGTGAAACGGATTCAGAACGCCCCAGAGTGCTTGAGAATCCCGACCCGGACCTGGCCGTCGCCTTAGGGGCTGCCTACTATGGACTGGTAAAAGTCGGGGAAGGGGTACGGGTCGGCAGCGGCAGTCCACGTGGATACTATCTCGGTATTGCACGATCAGAGACCGTTGAGCAAGACGCTCCAGACATGGAAGCGATTTGTGTTGTGGAACGGGGCCTCGAAGAAGGCAGCACCATCGGCCTGAAAGACAATGCATTCGAAGTGCTGACCAATCAACCGGTTAGCTTCGATTTATACAGTTCCAGCTATCGCAGCGGCGATCGCCACGGAGATGTTATCCGGGTTGACGATTCATTTGCCGTACTGCCGCCGCTGCAAACCATGATCCAGTACGGTAAAAAGGGCCACCGCAAGACAATTCCCGTAAAAATCGAGGCAGAGTACACCGAACTGGGCACTCTTGCGCTGTGGTGCCGTTCCCGCATCAGCGACCATCGCTGGAAATTACAATTCCAATTACGTGACACCCCCGTACCTGAAGTGGTGGCCGATGCTCAAATCCTGGAAGCCTCGGTAACCGAAGATGTCCTGAGTTATGTGCGCGATGTTCTATCCGGCAACGATAAGCAGCAGGCGGAGAAACTGGTCAAAGGTATCGGAGGGATCGTTGATCTTCCCCGCAGTGAGTGGCCCCTGGGGTTTATTCGCACACTGACGGATGAATTGCTGGCGCTTTTGCAGATTCGCAAGAAAGGACCGATTTTTGAAAGCAGCTGGATGAATCTGCTGGGATTTTGCCTGCGACCCGGGATCGGCGAAGGCTTTGATCCGCAGCGTATGCGGCAGCTCTGGCGGCTGTATCAGAGTGGTGCTGCATCTGCCAGACACCAGCGTGTTCGATTGGAGTGGTGGATTATGTGGCGGCGGGTGGCCGCCGGCCTGACACCCGGCCAGCAACGTCAGTTTTTTCAAGATGTCTCTGTTTTTTTGTTGGGCAAAAAGGGCGAGATCAAGAAAATCACCCCCCAGGAACACCTTGAAGTCTGGATGGCGGTTGCCAACATGGAAAAGCTTTACTATAAGGAAAAAATCGAACTGGGACGGAAATTGCTCGCAGTAACCTCTGCCAAAAAGTTAAAAGCACAGCACCTGTGGGCGCTTTCCCGTCTGGGATCACGCGAGTTGTTATACGGCCCTGCCGACCGGGTTATCCCGCCCGCTGAGGTCGCCGATTGGATCGACCAGTTGATAGGCTATTCCTGGTCCAATCCGAATACCGTCGGGCGAACCGTTTCGCAACTGGCTCGCAAAACAGGGGACCGATCCCGGGACCTGGATGACAAAATTCAAGCTGCCGTGCTGGACTGGATGGCGCAAAATGACATGCCCGAAGATCGCCAGCGGCGGGTGCGGGAAATCGTACCGCTGGCCTACCAGGATCGGGACGCCATGTTCGGCGAGTCCCTGCCCCAGGGAATCATTTTGCGGGGGTAAGGATTAGAAGATGACGCCTACAAATTCATTATTCAACGCAGATAAATTAAAAGTGGAAGATGAACGATTATCAAAAAGAACAGTTCGATGCATTTGCCACGGTGCAAAAATACCTCACAGGTCTTGAAGAGTCAAAAAGAGGGGCGCTGAAAATATCTGCCAGTGACTATCTTGCCTTTCGATCTGAAGTCGATGTCTTCTTATCCACTCATTTTAGTCGGCCTTGCAACCGCAGGTGCTATCTCAGTAGACGAAGTGCCTGCTGCTCACGCGAGGGGATCATAACTTTTTTTGCGGATATCGTTATCAATGTATTGGTTTCAGACAGCGATGAAATTGACGGCTTAAAGGAGATTCTCAAGAAGCCGAATAACGGCTTTAAATGTGTTTATCTGACCGCTAACGGTTGCCGGTGGCGCATTAAACCGATTGTTTGCGAAATGTTTCTTTGCGATCAGGCAAAACAACACGTGTTCGGCGAAAACATCCAACTTAATAAGGAATGGGAGTTACTCGAACAACGCAGAAAGCAGTTTACGTGGCCGGATCAGCCGGTGCTCTTTGATGAGCTTGAAGAACATTTTTTGAATGCTGGGCACGAGTCGCCCTTAATGTATTTGCATAACAGCCCGGGCCTTCTTTTAGTCAAAAAGCAGGGTAAGAAAAGTAGGTCGGAGAAAATTTAGACAAGCACTACCGAAAGATTCTTTCCGACCCCCAGGTTAATGCTATCTGGTAGGCATTAAAGCAGGACCGTCCCACTGCTCTCACACGGTTAAATAAAAAGGAGGTTGTTATGGAGACCAGACCATTTGGCAAAACCGGAGAAACCTTTCCGATTCTGAGTTTTGGCGGACAGCGGATTGTGGACACACATGGCTGCACCGAAGAAGAGGCGGTTGAGATCGTCAATACTGCCATCGACCGAGGCATCCGCTATTTCGATACCGCCTGGATATACTCCGATGGACAGGCGGAAACGCGCCTGGGCAAGGTGGTCAAACACCGCCGGTCGGAGATGTGGATTGCCACCAAGGCGGCGGATACCACCCGGGATGGGGCACGGCGTCAATTGGAGACCAGTCTGTCGCGGTTGCAGACAGATTACGTGGACGAGTGGCGGTTACACAATTTAGAGGATTATGCCCGCTTGGACGCATTTACCGGCAAAGGCGGAGCGCTGGAGGCTGCGATCCAGGCTCGGGCGGAGGGGCTGGTGCGCTGCATAAGTATCAGCGGCCACACCGACCCACAGATTCTGGTCGAGGCGCTCAACCGTTTTCCCTTCGATAGCGCGCTCATCGCCGTATCCGCATTGGATCATTTTATTCTCAGTTTTGCCGAGGAGTTTGTTCCGATTGCCAATGCCAGAGGCGTGGCGACGATTGGGATGAAAGTGCTGGGATTGGGAAGTCTGACCCACGACGTGCAACGCTCGTTGCGCTATGCATTGAGCCTTCCGGTGAGCACGGTGATTGTGGGGATGGAGACGATGGCTCAGCTGGAACAGAACCTGAGGATCGCAGAGTCATTCACTCCGATAACAGACGAAGAGCGACTGTCTTTTTTCAAGGACATCATCACGTTGGTGCGGCCGGAAAAGATTCCCTGGAAGGCGGCTGATTGGGATAATCCGACGCAGTGGGTCTCACGCGGCCGAGGCTTGCCCGGCTAAGCACGTCAATATGAGTCCCACACCAACAAAAAAGGGTTTTCAACCTGAAGCTGCATACCTTGAAATAATTAGTCCGTCCGGCAGGATCCTTTCGACAAGCTCAGAACAAGTTCGAATTCTCCAACGGCAGATTTCACTGACGCTCAACCTGCGGCCTACGGATTCGAAGAGCAGGAATCTTAAAATTCAAAAATTCTGAATTAAAGATAGGTTCTCACATACTTAATATGTGTGTTTATAATTCCACAAATTTTCTGAATCGTCTTCTCTCCATTGTATTTCAAAATTATGGAGTTTGCCAATTCTGTCGTATTTTTTTCAAACGCTTCGGCTGTCTCCTTTAAAAGCTTTTTGAGATATGTAAATTTTAGGTCGAGCTGATCCGCCATCTGTTGCCAGTGGCGTTCCATAACCCAATCAAATCGGCTTTCTTTTCCGATTTTCATTGCCATTTTTTTTGAAATCTCAGGGTATACCCGTGTCGAAATTAAGTCGTAAAATGGTGCCAGGCGAATGCTCCCATCGATTTCCCGGATTAATGACAGATTCTTACCGTGAGCATCGGCATTGCCGATGAAATAATTAAAGATAGACCATTTAACCAGCGCCTGTTTGTCCAAAATTGGCTGTGAGCTATACATGTCGAGGACCCGGCAACATTCTGATAGACTCGGGCCGCCTTCGTTTTCATATTTTTGATCAGGCATACAACCTAGCACCTGGCATAGATCTTCCTGGTGCAGACGCTCGATTACGCCATCTTTCACTTTTATTCTGTCATAGCGCTCTACGATGTATGCGATATGATTTTTGCCTTTCAAGATGAAAGATTTGGGTACGGGCAATTGAACGACACCAGCGAGCATCATACAAAAGTGCTCATTTTGAACCACATCTCCAAAATACGGTGATTGAGGTTTCAGGATATGGGAACTTGGAGCAACCCCAGAAGTTAGATAGAACCTGCCGTTTTCAAAATATACGGGGATTTTATTCTGTGCCCCCGCCAGGGAAAGCCTTAATTCATCCTTTAGAATTAGTACCGGTCGTATCGCATTTTCCGTGATAATATCTTCTAATTCCTGCTCAGGTAAGACTGTATAGTTACTTTCGGTGCTGCGAACCATGTGCTCTGGAATAATGGAGACCGCGCCGGCGCATTCTCCTCCGATTGCTTCAAGCAATTTAAAATCATTTTGTTCCGAAATTTGCTTTATTTTGGCGATCAACGACCTAACTTCACCTTCCGGCAAAAGGTTGCTGAAAAAGGGTCTGGCCGTATCATTTACATAAGGCGCTTCCCTCATAGGTAATGACAATGATAGGGGTATTGCGTCCGGGCCTTCTAAATAACCAGGGTCATATTGGAAGGAAAGGCGGCTGGTGTCACTGAGCCAGAGGTACCCGGCGAGAGAATTGTGTAAATATACGCTTAGTCTTTCCGCTACCATTATCACCTTCTTCGGATGCCGAAAGTGAAGCCGAAGAGTTTTAGAACTTTAAGTGCTTTATCAAAATGCATCGTCGGTTTACCGTTTTCGAGCTCGGAAATAAATCGGGTTCCGACGTTACACAATCCGGCGACATCGGCTTGTGTCAACTTCATCTGTTTGCGTTGTGTACGCAGTTGCGCTCCGATGGTTTTTAGGTCGACAACCTCAATCCAATTTTTGCTCTTGTTTTGTTTTGTTTGTGTCATTTATTTTGCCCGAACGGGGAAAGGTTTTTAAAATAGTTCGGAATCAACTTAATTTTTCCCTATCGGGAATAATAACTATCAATTTTCGAATATGCAATACATTATTACTGATCGGGAAAATACATTTATAGAAAACACCAAATACAAAATATATTCCCGATCGGTAAAATATTTCATCGGGTTAATAAAATCAAGAAATAAGGACAGATAAGTGGGTTTATAAATCGGTCAAATAGTCATCAAGACTGACAGATTCGCTAAAACAGAGACAAATGAAAAAATGTCACGAAAATATTCCAGGTATAGCGATAGCTTTTTAAACGTATTACCTATCGAAAATTCTTTTTAGAAAAATCCAGCCGCGGGCAAAACGGTGAGCTATGCTCAAACCGTCCTAAAATTGTATTGCAGACAAAAAAAAATAATCTTGACAACAAAACCAGCTTTGGTTAATCGGATAATTCTCGTTGACATTGATTGGTGCTTCAATATATTGGGCTGGCTTGTCCCGCCCTAGCTCGTAGAGCGAAGTCGGACCTGTCGCTAAGTAGCTTCAGCGAAGACGGAAGCTGAGGCCGACATACAATTCACCATTTTCGATTCATCCGCTTTGAAAAAGGAACTTCTAATCTTTTTTCTTTAATTATAAAGGTTATATAAGCATAGAGATCTTGGCATCCGTGCCGGGATTCTTTGCTAACCCATAGGTTTAATTAGGAAATTATGGCACGGCGCGTGTGAGATAAGCATTTAGCTTTACAAGCGTGCACCGAAAACCATTACCCATATGATAGGAGGAAATGAAATGAATCGTGCCATTTGCAGCGGTAAAATTCAAATTAAAGGTATTGATTTCAAAGTATTGTCCGATGATGAGATTGCCGATATCCACTATGCCAGCCTTGAAATACTCGAAAAAACCGGTGTTTATGTGGAAGATGATGATGCCATTGATCTCTTTCATTCCATTGGCTGTCGTGTAGATAACGATAAAAGAATCGTCAAAATCCCTCACTACCTTGTAGAAAAATCCATACGAACAGCACCATCCAGAATTGTGCTGGGGGCACGCAACCATGATAAAAGCTACATCATGGAAGGTAAAAGGGTAACTTTCACCTCATTTGGCGAAGGTGTCCGTGTTGTCGATATCAATACCGGTGAAATCAGGGACTCGACCAAAAAGGATCTGGCTGCAGGAGCAAGATTAATGGATGCACTGGATGCTTATGGCGTTTGTCATCGACCTGTTTCTTCACTGGATGTAGACCCCATGGCCTATACACTCCATAATTATGAAGCGCTGGTGAATAACACAGACAAACCGGTTAGTTTAGGACCTGGCGACGGCAGGTGTCTGGAAAAAATCTATCAAATGTCGGCCATCATTGCCGGTGGAGAAGACACATTGGTGGATAATCCCCTAATATGCGCTTCTACCTGCCCGGTAACCCCGTTACGCCTGGTCAAACATTGCTGTGAAATTGGCATGAAGGCTGCCGAACTCAGTATTCCGGTCCGTTTTACAACCATGGCGCTGTCGGGCGCTACCAGTCCGGTTACCTTGGCAGGCACTCAGGCTGTTCAAAATGCCGAATTTCTTGCCTGTGTCGTGATGCACCAAGCTGTTCGACCAGGAGCTCCTGTGATTTGCAGCAGTTCAACGACTTCGATGGATCTAAAAAGCGGCGAAGCTGCGGTGGGTTCTCCGGAAATGGCATTATTTGCGGCCATGAACGCCCAAATGGCTCAATTTTACAAAGTACCTTCCTGGAGCGGCGGGACGTAGACGGATAGCATTATCGCCGGTAGCGCACAAGCCGGTCACGAAAAAACTCTAACAGCTCTCATTGCGGCAATGTCAGGGAACAATGTCTTATACGGAGCAGGAATGTTAGAGTGTGGCATGGTTGTGGATTTTTCCCAATTGTTATTGGATAGCGACATAATTGATATGATAAAGTATTTTCTTGGGGGGGTCGAAGTCAGTGATGAGACATTATGTGTAGATGAAGTCAAGGCAGGAGGGCAAATGTCCGATTTTCTAATGTCACCTGTGACCCTGAAATATATGCGAACACAAAGCAGACCGCATTTTTTTGAGCGCATGAATCGAACTACCTGGATAAATGCCGGTAAACCAGATCCCTATGATTTGGCCAAAGAAAAGGTGAAGGATATATTGGTCAACCATCGACCGACACCTCTTTCTGATTCCGTGGCCGGTGATTTAAGAAGGTTTGTGGCTGAAGTGGAAAAAGAATGGGGTGTTGAACCGAAAAATCCCGACTTTGATCCGGCAAGCCTGGTAACAGATGCCTGAACAAACTCTTTAACCATTCATAAATAAACATATTGTATGACGCAATCGTAAGAATAGGGGGACGTCCGTTATATATTAACATTTCTGCAAGCTTTTAAGTTGCAATATTATAAAAGATATTAAAAAGTTATAAACTTTTTATCAATTCTTTTTGCTTCTGTTTTAGCTTTGGAAAGCTTTTCCCTCGACTAACGGCCCGACTTACCGTCGCTGGACTGATTTCCAACTTTTGGGCAACATCCGCACAGCCGATCTGCAACTTGCGAACTGCAAGGTAGCACAGCACTGTGCG
>JBAVYC010000048.1:0-1792 GCA_049698595.1 Desulfobacterales bacterium
GTTTGGGGGGCAAGGCCCCCCAAAACGCAATTTAAATTTTTCAATTCGGTCAAGCCGTATAAAATGGTGGAAGAGAAGGATCCCGCCGTGGGCTTCGAGCCCGTCGCGTAGTGTCTTCCTTCCGCCAGGTAAAAGTCGGTGATTAACTTGGTGCATGACACCGGATGTTAACAAGGCTGATGATACCTGGCACTCTAAACCCCGAAAGGAGGTTTGTCATGCAACCGTTTTATTTGGGTCTTGACGTCAGTAAAGGCTATGCTGACTTCATGATTATCGATAGCCGAAAACAGCCGGTGGTTAAGGGCTTTCAATTGGATGATACCTTTGAGGGTCATAACAGCCTCTACGATGTGCTCAATGATTTTATGGCCGATCATCCGGATTCAACCCTGTTTGCAGCAATGGAAAGTACCGGTGGCTATGAAAACAACTGGTACAATGCATTACGACGGTTTCAGGGCTCTTTGGATATCCAAACCGCCCGGCTCAATCCGTTTGGCGTCGTGCACAACAGCAAAGCCGACTTGAAGAAGAATACCACCGACAAGATCAGCGCCCGAAACGTTGCCGAGTACCTGGTGGCCCATCCGGAGAAGGTGACCTATCAGCAAGACGATCAACTGGCCGGACTGAGAAGGCAGTGGGGCTTTATCAAAATGCTGACCAAACAGTGCACCCAGTTTCTTAACGAACTCAATGCCCTGCTATATTCCGCCAGTCCCGAATGGCTACACTACTGCCAGGATGGCGTACCGGATTGGGTCCTGAGACTTTCGGTGAAATATCCCGGTGCGGCCAAATTGAAGAAAGCCCGTGCCAAGAGTGTGGCCAGGATTCCCCGGGTGACGATTGAACGTGCCCGGAAGCTCATCGCCGGGGCCAAGCGCTCCGTGGCATCAGCCGCAGACCCGATAACCCAGCAATTGATCAAAGACACTGCCCGGCAGATCCTTCATTTGAAAAAAACCATCGCGACTCAAAAAGAACGCATGGCCAAACACTGTCAGATGCCCGAAGTTCAGTTGCTCAAAAGCTTCATTGGTATCAGTGATTGGTCTGCCATCGGACTTTTGATCGAAATTCAAACCGTCGAGCGTTTTGCCACTGCGAAAAAACTGGCTTCATTCTTTGGGCTGCATCCGGTCTATAAGATCAGTGGGGATGGCGTCGGCGCCGTGAAGATGAGTAAACAAGGCCGCCAGGCACCCCGACAGATTCTGTATATGGTCACCTTATCGGCGATAAAGAGCAACCCGCTGATCAAACAGGTTTATGAAAAGCATCAGCAACGGGGTAAACACAACATGGCGGCCATGGGTATCTGCATGCATAAGATTCTGCGGATCATCTACGGAATGTTGAAACATAGCAAACCGTTTGACCCAAACATCGATATCGCTAATCAGCAGAGAAACAAAAAGAGTGGAAACAAAGGCAAGGTGGGATTAACGACGCGGCGCTTTCAACAATATGATACCAAAGCGCCGGTTACCAAACGCCAGCGTAAAAAGAGGCTGGAACGGAAGCGGTCCCATAGCGTCGATGACACTAAGTCCGGGATCACAGCCCCCGTTCCATTAGGCGATATCTTAGCAGAGATTTTGCCAAAATTGTAGGCTTTACCGAATTTTCAAAGAACATGAATCATGAAAAAATTGTGTTGACTTTCCCCTGATTAACTACGCGGGAATCACGAGCCTAACCCACCGATCCTAATAATCTCAGTGCTTTAGAAGAACTATGGACTGACCAGCTGGGAACACAGGGAGGTGATTTGTGGGATGGGGAA
>JBAVYC010000049.1:0-7796 GCA_049698595.1 Desulfobacterales bacterium
AAAGGACAAAGCGGGCAGAACACCTTTGCCCACCACTACCAGGTCACAGGACGTGCGGGTCCCATCCGACAAATGCGCGCCGGTCACGGATGCGTTTCCGTCAAATGCCTCGACACTGATGCCCACCTTGACCTTAAGGCCGTTTTCCCGGAGCTCATCGAGAATCAGTTTGCCGGCGGTTTCATCTACCTGCATGGAGAGAGGGTAGCCCGATGCGATCAGCATGGTGACATCGAGTCCCCTCTGAAGCAGGCCGTAGGCAGCTTTGAATCCGACAAGTCCGCCACCCAGGACCAGCGCTTTTTTTGTCTGGGGGATTACCGCCAACATATTGCGAATATGGGCTTCGGTTCGCATGAAAAAGATGTTTTTCAGGTGCATACCTTCGGCTTTGATCGGTCGGGGATCCGCACCTGTTACAATGAGCAGTCTGTCAAAATGCAGGGATGTACCGTTTTGGATCCTTACCCGTTTTTGATCCACATCGATTGCGGAGATCCGGTTGCCCAGCACAGCAGTGATTTGCAGGTCTTCGTAAAAGCGGCTGCTCCGGATGGGCAGTTGGTCCGATACAACCTGTCCGGCCAGAACCATGCTGATCATGGGCCGGCTATACGGTGTACAGGTCTCATCCGCAACCATGGTGATGCCGCCTTCGGGATCAAATTGCCGAATGGCTTCTGCGGCACTAACACCGGCGATGCCGTTCCCGATAATTAGATACTCCATAAAACCCCCTTTAATAGCTATATAGCGGTTGTGGATGCAGTTAGGACCTATCTGACAACATGTTGTCAGAAAATTGAGGTGTCAGCCCGCCCTGGTGCGATATGACGATTTTTTACTGATCACTGCAGGAGATCCCAATAATTTCTTATCTTCCAGATTCATACAAAATTACGATCTCAAATGACAGGCGGCGTAATGTGTGCCGCCAAGATCTTTTAAAACAGGTTCCTGTTGGGCGCAAATCGATTGAACGTAGGGGCATCTTGTTCTGAAATAACAGCCGGACGGGGGATTAATGGGACTGGGGACGTCTCCTTGCAATATGATCTGATCGCGTTTCAGGGTCGGATCCGGAATCGGCACTGCGGACATGAGGGCCTCAGTGTACGGGTGCTGTGGCTGACGGAAGAGTTCCTCCGTATCGGCAGTTTCAACAATTTTGCCCAGGTACATCACCGCGACACGATTGGAGATATGTTTGATGACGCTCAGGTCATGGGCAATAAAAAGGTAGGAAAAACCAAATTTTAACTGAAGATCTTCCAGCAGGTTAATTACCTGGGCCTGAATGGAAACGTCCAAAGCGGACACAGGCTCGTCACAAACGATCATTTTGGGGTTGAGGCTCAAAGCCCGGGCAATGCCGATGCGCTGCCGCTGACCGCCGCTGAACTCATGGGGATAGCGGCCCATGTGCCGGGGAGACAAGCCCACTGTCTCCAAAAGCTCGGAGACCCGTACCTGCTTATCCCTGCCGGTTGCGATCCCGTGGAACTGCAAGGGTTCTCCTATGATTTCTCCCACGGACATACTCGGATTCAATGAGGCATAGGGATCCTGGAAAATAATCTGCATGTTGCGTCGTTCGGCCCGGCGTCGGGTTTTACTGTAATTGAATACGTTTTCCCCATCAAAAAAGACCTCGCCGGCGGTTGGCTTTTGCAGGCCTAAAACAAGTCGACCGGTGGTTGTTTTACCACACCCGGATTCGCCAACCAGACCCAGGTTCTCGCCCTTGCTTAAGTGAAAACTGACATCGTCCACCGCATGCACATATCCGGTGATCCGGGAAAAGATGCCGGCATGAATGGGGAAATATTTCTTGAGCCTTTTGACTTGCAGTAGTATGTTCTCAGTCGCCATTACGGTCCTGCTAAATTGAGCGTTTCAAACAACGTCAGATGTTCGATACTGGATACTGGATACTTGATGCTCGATACTGGATGCTCGATGCTCGATGCTCGATATATGATGTTTGATCCCTCATCATTCTTAATTTCTGTCATAAGATCATGCTTAGATTAGAGGCAAAAACGTTTTATTACATTTGAGCCTTCAGCTTTGAGCTTTTCCACGCCCCATCTTCCCAGCTTCCCAACTTCTGCTTCTCTTTGCCCCATGCGCCCTGCTCTCTGCCTCAAATCTCAATTCGCGAAGCGCCGACCTTAATCCTTCTTACCCTCTCACCTTCTTATCTTCTCAGTTTCTATCCCTTCAGCTTTGAGCCCTCAGCGTTCCAGCCTGCCGGCTTCTCTTTCTATGTCAGGGGTTGCTACGAAGGGGTCGGTTCCAAATGACCCTTTGTGCGCCGGATCATAGATCAGGCAACGCACCCTGCGGGCACCGATAGCGATCAGTTCCGGTTCCACCCGGCTGCAAACCTGTCCGGCGAATTTGCATCGTGGATGAAAGCTGCAGCCAGCAGGCAGATCCAAAGGATTGGGCACCATGCCGTCGATCACCTCCAGCCTGCGTTTGCGGTTGTCGCTAATCCTTGGGATCGAGTTATAGAGCGCCCGCGTATAGGGATGCAGCGGGTCTTTGAAAACACTAATCACATCGCCGTATTCCAATACCTTGCCGCCGTATGCCACCACCACATTATCGGCCATTTCAGCAATGACGCCCAGGTCATGGGTAATCATCATGACGGCCATGCCGATCTCCTGCCGCAACTTCCGGATCAGGTCGAGGATTTGGGCTTGGATGGTGACATCCAGGGCGGTGGTGGGCTCATCGGCGATCAACAGCTTCGGTCGGCAGGAAAGCGCCATGGCAATCATGGCCCGCTGGCGCATACCTCCGCTGAGTTGGTGTGGATACTCGTCAATACGCTTTTGCGGAGATGGAATACCCACGAGTTTGAGCATTTCGATGGCCTGCCTGCGAGCCCGGGGCTTGTTCAGTTTCTGGTGGGTGATAATATTTTCCATGATCTGATCGCCGATAGTCAGGACCGGGTTCAACGAGGTCATGGGCTCCTGGAAGATGATGGAAATCTCGTTGCCTCGAATCCGCCGGATCTCGTCCGCGCTTTTTTCCAACAGGTTGTTGCCCTCAAACCGGATTTCACCTGAAATGATTTTTCCGGGCGGTGAAGCGACCAGCCGAATTATGGACAGAGCGGTGACGCTTTTGCCGCTGCCGGATTCACCGATGATTCCCAGGATTTCGCGCCGGTTCACCACAAGATCCACCCCGTCCACCGCCTTGGATATGCCTTCGTCGGTGTAGAAGTAAGTTTTAAGATTTCTTATTTCAAGTAGCGGTTTGTTCAAAATGACGGCTCCTGAAAGACGGTAGCCTGAAAACGGTCATGATTCAGATCCCCCTCAATTTTGGATCGGCGATATCGCGCAAGCCATCGCCGAGCATGTTGAAGGCCAGTATGGTGACAAGAATGGCCAGCCCGGAACAAATGGAAATCCAGGGAGCATTGATCATGACATCGATGCCCTCCCGGATCATATTGCCCCAAGTCGGGGTGGGCGGGGCTACGCCCAGTCCAACGAATGCGAGGTTGGCTTCCAAACGGATGGCAACACCGACCCACAGGGTGCCTGCGACAAACAGTTCACCGAAGATATTGGGGAAGATATGCCGAGCCAGAATGCGGGGTACATGCAAACCGATGGCGCGAGCTGCCACAACATATTCGCTTTCGCTCAAAGACAGTAGCTGTCCATGGGCCAGGCGGGCAAATCTGGGCGTCATAACCAAACCGAGGGTGATGACCAGGTTGACCAGATTGGCCCCCAGCACAGCGGTAATGACAATCGCCAGGATCAAGTCTGGAAAGCACATCATCACGTCAATGCCACGCATGATGAGTGTTTCGATCTTGCCCCGGTAGTACCCGGCGATCATGCCCATGATGGTACCGGCCACCATTCCGAATAAAACCGAGGCCAGGCCGATAATCAATGAGATCCGGCTGCCGTAGATAATCCGTGACAACACGTCACGGCCGAAGTCGTCGGTGCCCAGTTTATGAGCGTCATTCAGGCCTTCGAGACGGATGAAAGGATCCTGTGCCAGCGGGTCATAGGGGGTGAGCCAGGGTGCAAAAATAGAGATCAGAATGATAAGGATCGTCACTATCGCACCTATCAAGGCAGGCTTATTCCTGCGAAATGTAAGCCACATCTTTTTTCGAATAGACAATTCCTGAGACATGACAGCCTTTTACTTATACTTGATGCGCGGGTCCACCATGGCATAAATCAGATCCGTCAGCAGGTTGATAAAGACAACCATGCCCGCATAGATCACCATAACCGACTGCAGCGTGTTATAGTCTCTTTGTTTGATGGCCCCTACCATGAGTTTGCCCAGGCCCGGTCTCGAAAAGACGATTTCCACCATCACCGAGGAGCCGATCAACACCACGGCATATAAGCCGCCCAGGGCCACGATGGGGATCAGGGCATTGCGCAGGGCATGCTTATAAAGTACCCGCCGGTCGGTAATACCCTTGGAGTGCGCGGTGCGCACGTAGTCCTGCCCGAGGGTCTCCAATAAAGAGGATCTGGACATGCGGGTGATGTAGGCCATCATAATCAGGCCGAGGGTCAGCGCCGGGAGAAAGAGGTGGCGCAAGTTGTCAAGGGGATCGGATAAATTACCGCCGCCCACCACCGGAAAGAGCATGAACTTGATTGAAAAGACATACATCAACAGCACGCCTAGATAGAAGGCCGGGATGGAAAGACCCACCAGGGAAAAAATTCGGTTGAAATAGTCGATAAAGCTGTTGCGTTTGACGGCAGCGGATAAACCGAGGGGAATGCCGAAAACATAACCGAACAGAATGGCACAGAAGGTTAACTCCAGGGTGTAAGGCAGGTCATTGGAGATTTGTTGGGCGACCGGATAGCCTGTGATCAGGGAGGAACCCAGGTCGCCTTTGAGCAGATTACCTAAAAACCTGAAATATTGGACCCACAGGGGGACATCGAGCCCCAGTTTCTCGCGCAAGGCCTGCACGGCCTCCTTGCTGGCGTAGTCGCCCAGGGCGGCTACGGCCGGATCGCCGGGCAGCACTCGCACGAACACGAAGACCAACGTCAAGACCACCAACAGGATGGGTATGCTCTGAAGAACTCTGCGGACGATGTAATTGAACATGGCCTGAGTCTGTCGCTCCGTCCGGCACCGCGGAATATTTAGGTTTCAGGTGTCAGGTTTCGGGTGTCAGGAAGGCGAATCACTAAATCCTGAAACCTGAACACTGACACCCCTGGCCCAGACCTAACTTTGTATAGCTCTGGGAAATAAGATATTATTGAGTTATACAACAGTGAACAGTAAAACATTCGTTATATCGCACCAGGGCGGGCTGAAACCTTCTTTATCTGTCAACCTGTTATCAGAAAAAACCTGAAGATGGCCCTAAGTTGCTAATGCGCAAGAATTCTGGTTTTTTCGGTGATCTGAGGCGAATAGGTGCTCCAACTGAATTCCAGGGGATGTCCGAGATCTACATAGGACTTCATCGGGAAGACGTATTTCAGCCGGATGATCGGCACCACGGCCGCATGTTTCAGCAGTTGGATCTGGGCCTCGCGCCACATCGCGCTTTGCTTGTCGGCGTCCAGCTCCAGGCGGGCATTTTTGATGAGATCGTCGATGCTGTCCACCTTGCCGTCGCCGTCGGCATCCACCGTGCCGTAGTGCGAGAAATTGGTGTCCGGCTTCAGACCGCTGACCACCACGGAATCGGAGTGGTAGAACCGGGTGAGGA
Organism: Desulfobacterales bacterium; assembly: GCA_049698595.1. Lineage (GTDB taxonomy): Bacteria > Desulfobacterota > Desulfobacteria > Desulfobacterales > JAFDCJ01 > JAFDCJ01. The sequence continues at coordinate 5,753 of JBAVYC010000049.1, forward strand.
ACACGTCCGAGTTAGGGCGCCAGCAGGCATAGAGCACCATGGGGCTGGCGTCATCGCGGATCAGGCTATGGAATGAAGAGTGGTCCACGACTTTCAGCGCGATGTCGATGCCCGCCTTTTTCAGCTGAGCCTGGATCCCTATCATGGGCTTACGGTAGCTGGTGGCCAGCTCGGAGATAATAACCTCGGCTTTGAAACCGTTGGGAAGACCCGCCTCACCCAGGAGGGCCTTGGCCTTCTCGATGTTATCCTCGAACAGGACCCCCGCCTTTTGAGCTTCTTCGTTGGTCACCGCGCCGGCCGCGGGCGGGGCCATGGCGGCGGAATAGATGGGGACGGCCAGGCTGCTGCCCATGAATGCGGCGACCTGTCCGCGGGAAATGGCATAGGCCACCGCCTGGCGGACCTTCAAGTTGTCGAAGGGTTTTTTGGTCATGTTCAGGTGCACCATCTGGGTTTCACAGGGACCAAAGGGCACCACTTTTACTTCAGGCAAACGGGAAATCTTGTCGACCCATTTTTCTTCATTCTGGCCTTCAATGACATCCAATTCACCGGTTCTGAGACCCAGCTCACGGGAACTGACGGACGGCATGTACCGGATCACGACCTGCTCGAGGATCGGGGCACCCCTGAAGTATTTCGGGTTTCGGACCAGCACGGTCTTTTCACGCGGGCGATAGGATTTGAACATAAATGGGCCGGTACCTATCGGGTTGGTCTTAAACCAGTCACCGCCCTTGGCCTCCAGGGCTTTTTTCGGCACGATAAAGCCGCCGGCATAGGCCGCAAATTTGGCTAAAAAGAGGGTCTCGGATATCGGGTTTTCCAGGGTAATGACCACGGTATTCGCATCGGGTGCCGAAAAGTTGATGCCGTTGTATTCACCGGCATAGGCTGAATGCTTGGAATCTGCGGCTCGCATCAGGGAGTAAACCACATCCTCGGAAGTCAGTTCATAGCCATCGGAGTGGCCCGGGAAAGGATGGAAAAAAATGCCTTTCTTCAGTTTGAAGGTCCAGATTTTCTTGTCCTCCGAGACCGACCAGGATTCAGCCAGGTCGGGTTCAGGTTTGACCTGGTTGCCGGGGGGATATCTGACCAGACCGTTAAAAATCGGGTCCACGGTGCTCCGGTCGACGGTCGTCGCTGCCCGGTGAGGATCCAGGCTTTTACTGTCCCCGGCGTCGAAAGCGATCGTTAAAACCTGTTTTTGGGCCAGATTTTCAGCCGCCGCGGCGCTGTTGAGTCCGGTGAGCGCCAGGGCCAGAATAGAGATGAACAAGACGGTGATGAAACATTTTTTCATAATTCTCCTCCTTTCTGTGGTTCGTTTAAAAAGTTCATGCACTTACACGATCTATGGCTGTACGTAATCCTTATGCAGGTACCCAAACAGGAAGAAAACAGAAATAGAAACCCATGGCATCCCATAACGAAACCGCATTCGATTGTCAATAGGAGTTCCGGGGACAGGTCAGAGTTGACGGCTCATTGGTTCAGGCCGGATCTAAATGGAAACCTCGACCTTAACGAGCTTTGCCCATGAAGGCAACGATACGAGCCTCTTCAACAGCACAATCAGCACAACTAAAGTAAACAAGTGTGCTATTACCGCCGGAGGGAAAATCTTCCATTTTCACCAAGACGCCCGAGGCACCCATGAGGTCCATGACCATTGGAAAGCTCCACATCTCCAGATCTTGACTGTTTAGTCTCTCCAACTTGACTTGGAAGACGGATTCGTAAAATTTTTTGGCATGATCCATATCTTGGGCATAAATCTCAAACCAAACGACAGGGTTGGTTTTCATAAAAAATTCTCCTTTAGAAGGGCCATATAAAACCGCTAATCAGCCGAAGGTATAATGGGGACGGTCATGATTATATGCATCTCTAGGCATAACCCCCAGCACGAAACCCAATGATTTGTAAAGATTTATGCCAGCTTCTAGCCTATCAAGTGTATCAAGGACCATGGTAGAATAGCCAAAACGAACAGCTTCCAGAATAAGCCGTCTCGCAATTTGTTTTCCAATAAAAT
>JBAVYC010000050.1:0-3315 GCA_049698595.1 Desulfobacterales bacterium
CAACTGGCCGGGTCTGACCCCTTCCTGCTCGCCTTTGTCGATAAATGCAATGGCGCTTTCACCGAACATGCTCTGATGCTCCTCAGAACCGATAACTTGGCCCTCTAATCCTGGCGGGCTTTGCTGCATTGCAATTTGCGGCAGGCGCCGAGAGTAGTGCATCAGCAGGTCGCCGATTTTGATGGGCCGGTAAGCGGCAATAATTCTTCCCAGGACAAAATCGGGTCGCACAATGGTAATTTGCACAGCACCGGCAAGATAGTGCTGGATGCCGATGAGTTTGCCGGTGTCTTTGGCCTTTATCGGGGCTAATGTCCGGTAGATTGTAAATGTCCGACCTTTTGCCAGGGAAGCTTTGTCTGTCGGCCGGATGTATACCAGGTCCCCCGTGCTGATCATTTCCTTTTGCCCCTCCACTTTAAAGATGGTACCCAGGGATTGAAGAGGATCTTTACGAATGAAACCCACCCGGTCGATGGAAGCGAAATGAAATTCCAGCATATTCGTCAACTCAGGTTTATCCGCAACTGTCTTATCTTTAAGGGGACCTTCTTCGCCATAGCCTTGAGCGCCGCGGCGGCGATATAATCGGATGCGTTGGCCTGGATAAATCCGGTGGGGATTGGCGATTTGACTGTTTTCTTTCCATATTTCCGGCCATTGCCATGGCGTATCGGAAAACTTTTGGGAAAGATCCCAGAGGGTGTCGCCCTTTTGGACGGTATAGTAGAATCCTGTTTCATATTTAACGGTTTTTTGATTCTGGGCTGCCGCCTGGGACCCGGGAACGGCCGGGATGAGCAGAAAGATGAATAAAATCAAGATGGATAGGATGCGCATTTTTATTTTCATCAGATACTCCGGTTTTCCAATTATAGTTAAAGGCAATGAAAAAATATGTTTTTTTATCTAATAAGATTACTTGATTATCACTGAATTGTCAAATTTTTCGACCATCCATCAGCGATTCTTGGTCAACAGAAAATCCGAGTTTAAATTCAGAGCACTTCATTATGCATGCAGGGCCTCGCATAAGGTTTTCCGAGGCCGAACACCGACACGTGAAACCTTATGTGCCTGGCAACCTGTTGTCAGGAAAAACCGGGTTAGAGCCCAAAAAAAAGCCCTCACAGTATGCGAACATACCATAAGGGCTTTTTTAAACTTATCGTCGATGGACGGGCTACTTACATCATTCCACCCATTCCACCCATGCCGCCCATGCCGCCGCCCATTCCGGGAGCACCGCCGGGCATTGCGTCTTGTTTTTCTTCCGGTTTATCCGCCACCATGGCCTGGGTGGTCAGCATCAATGAGGCTACGCTGGCTGCATTTTGCAGGGCCAGACGGACCACTTTGGTGGGATCCAGGACACCGGCTTTTAAAAGATCTTCATAGACATCTGTGGCCGCATTATAGCCGAATGAGCCTTTTTCATTTTTAACTTTGTCGATCACAACGGATCCCTCTAAACCGGCATTGTTGGCGATCTGACGCAGCGGCTCTTCAATGGCACGCATAACGACCTTAACACCCAGTTTCTGATCCGCCTTGATTCTAATTTTGCCGAGGGCATCGAGACAACGTACCAGAGCTACACCCCCACCGGGTACAATACCTTCTTCAACCGCCGCCCGGGTGGCGTTCAAGGCATCTTCGACGCGTGCCTTCTTCTCCTTCATTTCGGTCTCGGTGGCCGCGCCAACATTGATGACCGCGACGCCGCCGATCAGTTTGGCGAGTCGCTCCTGCAATTTTTCACGATCATAATCGGAGGTCGTCTCATCGATCTGGGCTCGAATCTGTTTTACCCGGCCTTCAAGGGCTGAGCGTGAACCGCCACCATCGATGACGGTGGTGTTGTCCTTGTCGATACTGATGCGTTTGGCTTTTCCCAGATCCTGGACCGTCAGGTTTTCCAACTTGATGCCAAGGTCTTCAGAAACCACCTGGCCACCGGTCAATATGGCGATATCTTCCAGCATGGCTTTTCTGCGGTCGCCGAAACCGGGGGCTTTTACGGCGGCTACATTCAAAGTACCTCTGAGTTTGTTGACCACCAGGGTCGCCAGAGCTTCGCCGTCGACATCTTCAGCGATGATCATCAGAGGTTTGCCCATTTTGGCAACTTGCTCGAGAATCGGAAGAAGATCCTTCATGTTGCTGATTTTTTTCTCGTTGATCAGAATGTAGGGATCATCCAGGGATGCGACCATTTTTTCCGGATCGGTTACAAAATAGGGTGAGAGATAGCCGCGGTCAAACTGCATGCCTTCTACGACTTCGAGGGTCGTGTCCATGCTCTTGGCCTCTTCCACTGTAATAACGCCTTCCTTGCCGACTTTGTTCATGGCTTCGGCGATAATATTTCCGATGGTGGTATCATTGTTGGCGGAAATGGTGCCGACCTGAGCAATTTCACGCTGATCCTTGGTGGCTTTGCTCATGCCTTGAAGCTCTTTTACCACTACCTCGACAGCCGCATCGATGCCGCGCTTGATTGCCATCGGATTGTTGCCGGCTGCAACCAGCTTCTGCCCTTCTTCGTATATTGAACGGGCCAGAATAGTGGCGGTGGTGGTTCCGTCACCGGCCATATCGCTGGTTTTGCTGGCGACTTCCTTGACCATCTGGGCACCCATATTTTCGAACTTGTCTTCCAACTCAATTTCTTTTGCTACCGTGACACCGTCTTTGGTGACCGTCGGAGAGCCCCAGGATTTATCCAGAACGACGTTTCTCCCTTTAGGACCTAAAGTTACCACAACCGCATCAGCAAGAGTTCTAACACCGTTCAGCATCGCCTCACGGGCTTTCATGTCATATTTTATCAGTTTAGCCATCTTAATGTATCCTCCCTCAAATCTATTATTTAATCAATTATACCAAGTACGTCGTCTTCGCGCATGATCAAGTATTCCTCACCACTAATTTTTACCTCGGTGCCGGAGTATTTACCGAAAAGAATACGATCCCCTTTTTTGACCTCGAGCGCGATCCTTTTTCCGTCTTCACCGATCTTGCCGTTGCCGACAGCAGTAACTTTTCCCTCGGCAGGCTTTTCCTTTGCCGTATCCGGAATGATGATGCCGCCTTTGGTGGTTGTTTCTTCTTCAACGCGTTCAACTAATATTCGATCCTGTAATGGTCTCAATTTCATGGTTAAAAATCTCCTTTTACATTAGCAAAATTTTTTTCTGTAACTGTAGCACTCCATGTTTAAATCCTATATAAGCATGTCATGCCGCTTCAAAAAGCGGTCTTCTTTTTCCACCCCCCTTCAACTTAGCTCAGTTTAAAATATGATTATTATAT
>JBAVYC010000051.1:0-2242 GCA_049698595.1 Desulfobacterales bacterium
TGATTTACGTCCCTGTTATTTTCGGCGCAGATCGTTTTGACCAGAAACTTCTTGAAAACGGCTATAATCCGAGATTGAAGACGTTGTTTATAGTGGAAGGGTTACTAATGTATATACCACCTCCGGCGGTGGATGGACTGTTGTCCTTTGTTGTCAAAGCTTCGGGACCCGGAAGCTCTTTTGTGGCCGATTATTTCACAGAATCAGTGGTAGAAGGAACCTGCCCGTTAAAGGAATCACAGGTGTTACGGCAGTTTGTGGCGGAGCGTGTCAATGAAAATGAGACACCTCAGTTAATAATTTAGACTCTAACTCGACGGTCTTGGGTTTATTGATCCACGCGGCCTTGGGCAGCGCATGGGGTTTTGGAACTTTGCCTTTAAATCGTTGAGGAGATTTTTCATAGGCGTCGAGAAGAACCTGGCAACGATCTTCATATACTTTTTGAGCCTGGCCATAATGGACCTGCTCAGGTGTCATCAGGCCGATGCCTGAATGACGATGCTCTTTGTTATACCAGCTAATGAACTGTTGGCAAAAGGATCGGGCATCCTGAATGGAGCCGAACCTTCCCGGAAACTGTGGGCAGTACTTGAGCGTTTTGAATTGAGCTTCCGAATACGGATTATCATTGCTCACATGCGGACGACTGTGGGATTTGGTCACCCCAAGGTCAGACAGCAAAAGGGCTACGGGCTTGGATTTCATGCTTGGACCACGATCTGAATGAATAATCAATTGATCGGACTCGATGTGTTGCTTTTCGCAAGTGTCCTCGATCAGCCGTTTTGCCAAAGCAGCAAGTTCACGCTGGGCGATCATCCAGCCGACAACATAACGACTGAAGATGTCCATGATCACATAAAGATAAAAGTAGGTCCACTTGACCGGCCCTTTGAGCTTGGTTATATCCCAGGACCAAACCTGGTTCGGTTCTGTTGCCAACAGCTCAGGCTTGACATAGTTGGGCCGTTGCACTTGCCTTCGGCGTTCTTTGACACACCCATGCTCGGATGTAAGGAGTCTATACATGGTGCGAATCGAGCAATGGTAATTGCCTTCATCTAGCAGCGTGGCATATATCTCGTAGGGCGTGTCATCCAAAAACCGGTCGGAATGAAGTATGTCGATTACCCGCTGTCTTTCATCCGGCTCAAGCGCGAGAGGAGGTGTTGGACGCTCTTTTTTAACCGCATCAACAGAGGTGATTTTTCGGCGTTGATGTCGGTAAAAGGTGGCCCTTGGAACCGAGAACGCTTCACAGGCAGCCTTCTTGCTAACATGGCAACTCAAATGTTCAGCCGCGATAATCATTTGTTTTCGTCGCTCTTTTCCAGATTCTGAGAGATCCCCAGGATCTCCGACATTTTTTTTTGAGCCTCAATGATCAGTTCAGTCTGCTTCAGTTTTTGTTGCAATCGTCGGTTGTCTCTTTCAAGTCGGGCAACCTTTTCGACCAACGGATTTTTAGGTTTTTTCTTGCGCCCACGCTTTTTCGGTGACAATGCATCCAGAAGGCCTTCTTGTCTTTGACGACGCCATGTGGTTAAGTGCGATGAATAGAGGCCTTCCCGGCGAAGCAGGGCTCCGAGCTGTCCAGGCTCAACGCACAAATCAGCTTCGGAAAGGATGCTCAATTTGTATTTTGCGGTAAACTTGCGACGTCGCTTCTTTTCAGGAACTTCTGGATCCGGTTGTACGCGATGCAATGTTTTCCGGTCGCCAGACATGGGTTCAACTCCAGTCGCCCTAAGGGCTCCTTCCGTTGAACCCATGTCTGCGCCGGCTCTATCGGCTGTATTGGATTGATTTATGGATATCGGTTTCATATGTAATTCTCCTACCCGCCCTACATTAATTTTTCAAGGGGTAGGTGTCTCACTTATATTGGCACAGAGGGAAGGCATCACCGCCGGGGAACGCTATGGGGTGAGCGGTTTAAAAGCCTGATTGTTGAGAAGGGGGAAACTTTGATAAACTGTTTGGCATATATTGATCTTAATCCTTTGCGTGCTGGTTTGGTGGAACGTCCAGAAGATTACCGTTGGAATTCTTTAGGATATCATGTTCAGACCGGCAATAAAGACAAATTCTTGTCCCTGGATTTTGGTTTGAAAGAATTCGGAGTCGTGGATACCGAAGAGCGGCTAAAACGATATCGGCAGTATGTTTATGAAGCCGGTGCGCTGGATCATCCCGGCAAAGGGCAGGCCCGAGTGATTGACAATGATATCGTTGAACA
>JBAVYC010000052.1:0-1802 GCA_049698595.1 Desulfobacterales bacterium
ATGTTCGCGATGAAATTAAAAAAAGAGTGCAGAACTTGATCAGAGAAATCACATGAGCCGAGTAAACCCTAACGTTGCAAAAGCCGGAGGGCTTCAGAGTTAAGAGGAGCCCCTTAGCAAAATAAAATTAGAAGCTTCATCCCGCAAAGCGGGGGCGTCAAGGGTGAAATTGTAGTCGTTTACCTTGATCCCTTGACAACACAGAATCTGAAGTTTTCCGGCTTTCCCGAAGGGTAAACAACATGACAAAATCGAGGCCATCCTTTGAATTCACTATTGGGGATATCCAGGAAATTGTATTTTTAATATGATTTTTCGTATAATAACAGTCTATTATATACATTTTGCCATGTTGTTTATGCAACTAAGGGGTTCATTTTGCATGGCTCCCCTTTATATTCTAATGTTCTTTACCAGAAACAATCGGATTCATTCAAGTTCTTTTCGGGCAGATGTCGGCAGTATTTTCTATGCCTTATTAAAGGGCACTATATATTGTGCTTATAATGCTCTTAAAATACAATTTTATTTCAATCCCTGTTCATTGATGTTCGTACTTTGGTATGGGAGTTAACCCCAACGTTGCAACTAAGGGGTTAACAACGTAACTACAGGGTTTCCAGCGGACTACTCACGGCCTGGATATCCTTCTCCATGACGTGAGTATATATTTCAGTGGTCTTCACATCGGCATGTCCCATGAGCTCCTGGACGACACGAATGTTTACCCCGTCTTCGAGCAGATGGGTCGCGAAGGAATGCCGCAAGGTGTGGGTGCCAACCCGTTTTGTGATTCCGGCTCGATCCACGGCGATCTTGACGGCTTTCTGCAAACCGGATTCGAGTACGTGGTGCCTGCGAAACGTATCGGATCTGGGGTCCATGCTCAATTTTTTGGCTGGAAAAACATATTGCCATCTATATTCCCTTGAAGCGTTGCGATATTTGCGGGCCAAAGCCTCAGGGAGATAAACATCTCCGTACCCGGCATCTAAATCCGCTTCATGGAGCTTTTTGACACGTAAAAGGTGAGCCTTCAGGTCGTCGTAAATGGATGGCGACAGAGTTGTAAGGCGGTCTTTTCCACCCTTGCCTCTGACATACACTTGGGATTTCGCAAAATCGAGGTCCATTACTCTCAGGCGCAAGCACTCCATGAGGCGCAGACCGCCCCCATACATCACTTTTGCCATCAGAAGATGGGTCCCTTTCATTTGATTTATAAAATGGCGGACTTCGGTCTTTGTCATCACCACAGGAGGGCGGCGGCGCTTTTTGGCCTTCACTGGCGCAATGTTGTCCCCAATAGGTTTGTCTAAAACATGCTTATACAAAAAGATGAGCGCATTTAGCGCCTGTCGCTGGGTTGAAGCCGCCACTTTGCGGTTGGTAGCGAGATGACTTAAAAAAGCCTCGATCTCGGTCTTCCCCATATCTTTAGGGTGCTTTTGGTTGCTATGGAATTTGACAAAGCGTATAATCCAGTCACAGTAAGTTTGTTCTGTCCTATACGAATAGTGATGGTATCTCAAAACCTGGCGGACCTGATCCATGAGCCGTAATTTCGGATCTGGTTTGAATTTGGGCGTATTTTCCACGGTATTTAGCAATAGAAGCAAAACATGGAAAAGTCAAGGGCTGTTTTTCCACGTTTTGGGGTGTAATATAACTTTGGATAGAAAATTTTCTATGCTATAAGGGTGATATATAGAAAATTTTCCAGCTATCAACACTGATAAGCGGACCGTGAGCTGCGCTTCGCTTCGCACACGTCACGGTCCGCTTATCGGCGGCTGTTGAGC
>JBAVYC010000053.1:0-22669 GCA_049698595.1 Desulfobacterales bacterium
AGCTGTAAAAGCGAAGGCCTTGCGGTTGACGGGTTGGGAAAACGTGCAGCTTCCTGTAGTCATCCATAACCGGTCTCAGGGCGTCACAATGCACTGTAACGACACCATCCAGATAGATGGCCTCGCAGTTGAGTTCCTTGATAGCGGCCCGGACATCCTGCCTGCGCCCGCCAATGACGCATTCAGCGGGCGTGTTTATGATCAGCAGGCGGGTGGTTGCATATTGGCCGACGATCCGGCGAACCGAATGCGCCGCGCGGTTCACCACTGCCACACACCAATCGACATCTTCATCCGGGCCGACATTCCATATCTTGCGCGCCGCATTACAGGGACCGGCAAGTTGAGTGGAAAACAAATCGGTTTTTTTCATACGTTGCAGCATTTCACCGCGTTCCGGCCACGCACCCATAGCAAAATATCCGGCTGACTCACCCAGACTGTACCCAATTACGGCTGAGGGTGCGATGCTGAAATGGGCCATCAGTTCGGCGACCACGGATCCGTGGACGACCTGTCCGAAAATCATTATCAGAGGATCAGAAATGATTTTCTGATAGGCCGATTTTTGCCAGCCCGGCTCCCACGAAACCCGCCAGGGGATGTAGCATTGCGGTAACAGCTGGGTCTTTAATTGCTGGGTGCGCGCATCCATGCCATGCAATATCTCCGGCCAGTGCACCCCGATTTCCCGACCCATGCCCAAATAATGGCTGCCCGAACCCGGAAAGACAAAGGCCAGTTCTCCGCTACGTCCCAAAGGACTCGGTGAATAATTGATTCCGCTCATACCCGTCACTTTGCGGGGACTATCCGATAATACTGCTTGCCGGGCTTCAGCTATCCGGCTTTTTAACCGGGAAAGATCATCTGCAACAATCGACAGGGCGTAATTGTTTCCGGCATGGGCACCGTTTTTAAGATACCAATTGCGGGCGGCCTCTTCGAGGGCCTCATCGCGGTGGTGACTGCGTGCACCGCTGCGGGCCGCAGGAAGCTTTTCAATGTGCTGATTTAAGGCGTCCAGTCCGGAAAGCAAGGATTGCCGGGTTTGACCTTCAACGGCAAAGAGCCCCAAATTCTGAAATTCAAGTGGGTGCTTTCTTTCCAGTTGAACCTTTTGAGCAACGTCGGTTTTTATTTTATTCTCCAACGCCTCTTCGATGCCGGCAAGGAGGACATGCATGCAATTGCCGTCGGTTGTCATGGATCCGACCATTGCCTTGCGTACGCCGTCTTTGCGATCTCTGAGCCAGAACTGCGGGTGGACGGGGAAGTGGAATTTTTTCTGATGCCAGAGCGAATTTTCAGGTGTCGTGAAGTTGATCAGCGGCGGAATGATTTCATGATAAAGGCATAATCCGGTTTTGACCACGGAAGCCAAAGCGGCGGCTGCACCGGTGTGACCGATATTGGCCTTGACGGATCCAATGGCACAAGGGGTATCTTGATTTCCGAGAAATTCATGCAAGGCCAGGGATTCGAGGTTATCTTCGGCAGGATGGCCGCTGCCATGAGTTTCCATAAAGCTTATCGACGAGGGTGCAACTTCGGCTTCGCGACAACAACGATTAAGGGAGCGAACATAGGCTTGTTTTGTGGGTCGCGTTGTGTCAACGCCGCCGCCGCTTGCGCTGCCGATTCCTTTGATGACGGCATATATTCTATCACCCTCAGCAATTGCGCGGTCAAGCCGTTTGATGACCAGCGCAGCAGCCCCTTCGCCGGGTAGGGTCCCGTCTGCAGAACGATCAAAGGGGCGGACGCTCTGTTGTTCTGAAAATGCTCTTGTGCGGTGCGCCAAAATAATGTTGCGGACATCACCGCTTAAGTCAACGGCCCCCACTAAAAATGCCTGTGCTTCATCTTGCTGCAGAGCGCTTACGCCGATATGAAGGGCCTTCAAACCGGAGGCCTCTTCACAGGACACCACGAAACTCGGGCTGCCGAGACGAAATTCCCGGGCGATCCGGCTGGCGACGATGCCGCCTAAAGCGCCCAAGGTGCGGCTCGCAGTGAGAGGCGGGTTGCAGCCGTCTTGCAACGATTCCAGCCATGTGTGTTTTTCGCTATTTTGGGGATTCCACCCAAGTTTTTGTGCCCAGCGGTCAATCACATTGGACAGATGCCAGCGCAAATGGAAATTGGCGGCTTCGAAATCAAAATCGATGCCGATAACGGCTCCCATGCCCGGCCGTTCTTCCCGCAATGCAAGTCCGGCATCCCGCATGGCTGCCGCGGCAACGTTCAGCATAAGCAGTTGCTGTGGGAGAATATCAGGGATCTCTTTGGGCGGGATATGAAACTCGCCGGCGGCAATGGATACATCGGCGCAGAATCCTCCGATCAACGCTTGATTATCGAGCCCCCGGGCGGCAGCCTGATCGCATCCTTTCCAACGATTTGCGGGAGGTGGGTTTAAATTTGTTTGGCCGTGAAAAATTAGTTCCTGGAAGTCGCGCAAAGAGGTTATTGATCCAAAAGTCGTTGCCATGCCGATGATGGCGATATCGGAATTCGGAGCTCGGAATTCGGAATTCGGAATTAAAGGATGGCTTAAAGTGGACTTTTCTATTGTGCTTACCACGTTCAATTTATCGTCTTCTAAGTTCAAAAATTCTGCCAGCTTGCCTTCTGTTTTCCCTCCGGGGCGTTGGCCCCTACGGGCCGGAGGCCGCCAGCCGCTTTTCGGATTCGAATCCCATTCTTCCAGTAATAGATGGGCATTTATGCCACCAAATCCGAAAGCACTCACCGCCGCACGTCGGGGTTGATCTTCTGTCCTGCGGTGCCAGGTTTCAGTTTGGGTTTGCACACGAAAAGGACTGTTGACCAAAGGGCTGTGCCGGGAAGCTTTTTTAAAGTTCAATGAAGGCGGTAAAATTTTGTGGTGCAATGCCAGCAAAGTCTTAATCAATCCGGCTGCGGCTGCGGCGGTAAGCAAATGGCCGATCATCGCTTTCACTGAACCGATGGCACACTGATTCTTTACCCAGCCGGAGTCTCCCCACAATTTTTTCAAACTGTGGAGCTCAGTAAGGTCTCCCAGAGGTGTTCCGGCGCCATGGCACTCAATTAAATCGATATCATGAGGCAACCAGCCGCAGGATTCATAGGCACCGGACATGGCGCGCAGCTGGCCTTCACTGTCCGGGGCAAGCAAATTGCCCCCGATATCATTTGAAAGACCAACGCCGTGGATCAATCCGAAAATCGGATCACAGTCGCGGAGGGCATCCGCCAGGCGCTTTAATACCAGCATGCCGGCTCCTTCTCCGACAACAAGGCCATCGGCGCCCTCATCAAAGGGAGCGCAGCGTCCGGAGGGGGATAATGCTTTTAGTTGGCTGAAGCCGACCTGGGTAAACAAACAATCGGGTCTTGAAACGCCGCCGGTCAGCATGGCATCCGTACGATGGGCATGCAATTCGTCACATGCCAGTTTGACTGCATAGAGAGAAGATGCGCATGCGGCGTCAAGGGTGTAAGTTCCGCCGCCGAGACCAAAAGCTCTGGCCAGAATAGCGCCGGGAAGACTTGTAACCCGGCCGGACAGATATTGTGCACGTGCGGAAGTTGCAGCAGCACCATTTAATTTGTCATGAGTCAAGTCAGCAAATAATTTTTCTTCATAGGCAGCACCCAGAATCTGTCTGGTGATCTCAGACGCCGCATCGGTCGGCAATGCAATGGCAGCCAAAACCACGCCGGTGCGCCTGCGGTTTAGCGATCTCTCCGGAATGCCTCTGAGGGCTTCTTGCCCGACGTTCAATACGAGGTGGTAAAGAGGATCGAGTGCCGCCAACAGGTTTGGGTCGATATCAAAACCGGCAGGATTAAACTTAAAATCGGCTATGAGACTGCAGCGCTTTGAGTAAGCTTTGTCCGGTTGGGGCTCAGGATGATACATCTTGTCCGGGGTTACACACCAGCGATGGGGATCTACCTCACTGCATGCATCCACTCCGGTTAGGATATTTTGCCAAAAAATCTCAATGTTATCGGCTCCGGGAAACCAGCCGGCCATCCCGACCACTGCTATTGGTTGTTTTTGACTCATCATGGTTTAACGATTGAATATTGAATGTTTAAGAATTTTTTCGATTTAAAAAAAAACAGAGCGAAGCGACATCCAGAAATCTTCAACTCCGGCCTGTCCAGTTTAGAATCTATTCAATCATAAATCCATCTTTATACCTTAATGGATCTAGCAAGGCAAGCAGCAATAGATATTTTTTAGCCAAAAATGCGAAGCGAGGTCGGTTGCGCGGGAAAGAATATCAGGGGGGGGAGACATGATTGCTTGTTTTTTTAGCATGCTACTGATACCCTCCAGCATTTGTAACGCTAAGATCTAGTATTCAAATAAAATTCATCATTGCCTGAGAAAAAAAATATTCTTCGAAACCTCTAATGCTGACTTTCACCAAAGTACAGAATTTCAAACTTTTTTAAAAGTGAACGCAAGGTCTGGACATTCGCCAGATCGGTGCTCTGCTTGCATTTCATTGCCGCCTGAAGCATTTTGTGCAAAACAGATAGTTTGTCAAGGTACTTTTCTGTATCCGGTTGGATACGCTGAGTCATAAAATACTGGGATATGGTATGCTGGATGATGGTTGCGTGTTCCTCCTTGTTGGAAACCCATCGAACCAGTTGATTGTAATTCACCGGAGTTTGTTTGCTCAGCTCGGCGATTTTTATTATGGATTTTTCGATGGTGACCGTATGCTCATATATTAAACTGGCCCTCAACTTATCATCATAGATGCCACAGGGAATCTCACAATGGGCTGCGACATTGGCCGCCGTGACCATCAAAAATAAAAAGCCTACCGCCAGCGAAGTGATAATAGTTTTCATAATTACCTCCTTATGATTCTTTGTCGTTATACCATATTAGATAATGTCTACTACCCAGCATAGTGCTAAAATTCGCGTTGTCAAGCGAAAATAGTTTCAAAATTTTTCTCATCGGTCCGGCGGTTTGAAACGAAGCGTCGCTATTGATTAACTGATATGATGAAATTTCTTCTAATCAACTAAATTCTTTTACCTTTTTCAAGCATAAGACTTGACAAAATTACTTCTTTAAAGTAATTTACCTATAGACTAGTTAAGTTTGAATAGATACTTCTAAAAGTATCCTAAGAAGCCTTTGAGAAACCAAAAATAATATCCAAAAATTGATCGAGGAGGTTTGCAAAAAATGACCATTTTGAAGAAAGATTTAATGTCTTTGAAAAAAGAGTTCAAGTCCGTTGAGAAGAAGATGGAAAAGCTGCTTAAGGCTGTCGATAAAATCGGCAAAGCCCCAAAGGCTGTCGCGAAAAAAGTCGTTACAAAAAAAACTGTAAAAACAAAAGCCATTAAAAAGGCACCGGCAAAAAAGGTGGTGGCCAAAAAAGCGACGCCCCAGGCAACTGCGACAGAACAGATATTAGACATTATCAAACGGTTTAAAAAAGGGGTTGACGTACCCACGCTGAAGGAAAAGACAGGTTTTGACGATAAAAAAGTCCGCAACATTGTTTTCAGAGCCAGCAAAGACGGCAAAATTAAAAAAACCGGTAGAGGAATCTATGTCGGTGCCTGAAGACCTCGGCAACGAATACCTGAATCTTGCTTGAAAAGTATTGATAAATTTAAATGTTAATGTAAAACACGGGTAGAGATTTAGAGTCGTATTTTTAACGATGGGATTGATCTAAGTTGAGCGATTAATTACTCAGATTTGCCGAGATTATATGCATTGGGTTTGTGACAACCGCTGCCATGTCAATGGACATGCCTGGATCTTCGCTACCTATTGCATGAGTTCGATGCCGATCGAGTAAGGGATCGCTCAATTTAGTTATGGGCATGAGCCACTTTCTCCGGATCAGCTTCAAGGGACCGACGATGAAAAAAGCTTATCTTTTAGTATTTCTTTTGTTTGGGACGGCCTTGTATACGACCGAACCCGCGAACGCCTCCAGTGAAATTACCCGGGTTTGGAAGGGAAACATTGTTATTGAGACGCATGACTCGGCCCTGGTTGAAGTTCTCAAAGAATTATATGATAAGTATTCGATAGAAGTTGCAGGCTTGGAGAGCAGGGAAAGTGATAAGATTACTTTTTCTTTCGAGGCGGACACATTGGAATCCTTGCTGAGAGGTCTGCTGAGGTATCTCGGGGTCAAGAATTTTGCAATCGAATTTACTGACGCTACGCTGACGCGAATCGTGGTGGTCCCGGATTCGATGAGCGAGATTGCGCCGTCCGAAAATGTGCAAGCGGAGCAAGAGAATCAATTAGAGTCATTAAGCGTTGCACAAGTACAAAGCATCGTTGAATTTTCACAGGCGGAATCATTGGATTTGACAGCCGGTGATATCATTATTGAGTATGACGGTGTCCACATAACCAGTGCCCAACAGCTTGTCGAAGAGGTTAAAGCTAAAGCCGAAAACAGCCAGGTGGAAATGATCGTCATCCGGGATAAAAGACCTATGCGGCTGATTCTTGCCGGTGGGATCATCGGCGTGAGAATAATAACGAAGAATATTTCGAAAGAAGAAATAAATTTTGTTTTTTAGCCGGATTTTGATGCCATAGACTTAACTTTTTACACCGTATTTGTTCCGCATTAATTCTTCTGTTTCTTCATCTTTTCCCACTCAACATTCGATCTTGGATGTTCGACATTCATCTTTTTTTGAGGTGAGATCCTTATCGCCTTTTCCCGTTTTTAGCAATACCCCGGGGGTTCATTTTAACGGGCGAAACCATTTAAACGACCGTTGCCCCTGAATGACCGCTTCACACTGTTTAGGTATGAATTTAAGCAGAGACGTCAATACGCGATAAGGCCAAGCGCCCGGTAATGAAAATATGATTTGACGGCCGATGCGTGCATATTTGAGCTCAGCGATAATGACTCGATTCAGGTGACGGGTGTAGGCTTTTAAAACCGCCGGAGGCTCATGATAAGATTGCATGACAGCCTCAGCCGCCAGTTGTGCACTTTTATGTGCATAATAGATACCTTCGCCCAGCAGGGGATCGGCCAGACCGCAGGCATCACCCAGCAGCAAAACATTTCCGGATCCGGGTGTCCTAAGATAGTTGCCATAGGGCAAAGCATGGCTTGCAGGGGCGGGCAGGTGTTCTCTGGAAATATGAATTGAGTCCAAGAATGCTTCATAGCCATTTCTCAGCAATCTACCTGCTTTGGCGTTCAACCCGCAAATACCTATCACCCGAACATGTTTCCCCGGAAAACACCAGGCATATCCCCAGGGGATATGGCCGAAGTAAATCTGGGGGTAATCCGGAAGGTCAGGCGTCTGCCGGGTTGGCAAAAAAATTTCCAAAGCTGTCGCCAAATTTGATTTCAAACCAGTATGAATGAAATTCCTGGAGGCCAGCCATCTTCTGACCTTGCTGATGGCACCGTCGGCACCGAGAATGAATTTTCCGTAAAACTTACTGCCCCTGCCAGTTGAGACGGCTCCCCCAAAATTGAAATGATCAAGAGAGATGACTTTTTCGCCGGATCTGAACTGCGCGCCTGCCCGGCAGGCCATTTTCAGCCAAAACGAGTCATAGACAGTCCGCTGTACGAAGTGAAAGGGATACTCCAGCTGGCTAGTGAAGGATGAGCCGGTGCTACTGACTACTCGGTATTTAATACTGCTGCAGGTAATTATCTGTTTAGATTTCAGAACATCGACGGTTATCCGGAAGGTGCTTTCCAGAAGTTTTACTGTCTTGCATGTCAATAGCCCACCGCAAAGTTTATCTCTGGGGAAAGTGTTTTTATCGAGAATCAGAACCCTGAAACCTTTTGACGCCAGCAGATATGCCGCGGTGGATCCTGCGGGTCCCGCACCTATCACGATAACATCGAAGTTGTATTTGTGATCCATATAGTCAATTCCCCGATAAATCGGGATTTACGCTTCGCTACAACCGGCTCGCCCGGGTTAGGTGTCTATTGGATAATATCTTATTAAATAAATAAAGGTATTTCAATAGACGAGGTTTGATGAAGCCGATTTACCCCACCTTTGTATATGAATCAAAGGGATTCAAGTTCGAGGATACGGTCACCGGGTTTATTTTATTATTTTTTTAAATAATAATTTTATAATTGCTAAGATTTAATAAAACAATTATAATAATATTTATATAAAAAAAATAAAAATACTTGAAATAAAGAAAAAAATATTATAATTATCTAAGTATGGGCCAGAAAAAGACATTTTCCACCAGGCTTGATGTGATCTGTCTCAAAGCCTTGAAACATCTTGCAGTTGATGAGGATAAATCCATCGGCGTCCTATTGGAGGAAGCCATCAACGATCTCATCAAGAAATATAAAAAAAAGCAAAAGAGGTGATAGAACCGTCGGCAAGATTATTTTGACATGATTTCTGTTGATCTTAACCCGGATAAATCGGATTCAAGCAGGTAAGAATTTTAAAATATTAGGTTGAATCTGGTGAATTTTGAGGATTGGGAAGTCGTGCCACCTAAAAGTACTAAAAACTTTTTAGGGACCAAAGAGAGGTATGAAAATGCCTGCACGCAGCAATAGTTATTGTTTAGAGGAAGAACAACGCTGTGTTTACCATGGTGGGAACAACGATCGCGAGGGTCTTACAGTCGAGTGTATTTGCCCGAAATGCGGCATTTCCCATAGATTGAAACTGCTTTGGAGCGGACGCGGAAAGCCGAAGAAATACTGTCAACCCTGCAAAAGCTTTGTTTCTACCATAGAATCCATAGATTTTTGCGACATATCTACAGATATTCACAAGAACATTGAAAAAGCTGTTTAGCGGACTGGTATTGCTAAGCCAAGGGTAAAGAGGCACCAGTTCGCAGATGATTGAATGTTTTCAATCCCGGCGCGGTCGGGTCAGGCTAAAGCTCTATATTGTGGTTTAAAAGACTTGAGCAGGGATGCATCCAATATCGCTTGATAACCGGTCAGACGTGCCACAATCTCACCGCTGGAATCATAAAATGTGAAATCTCCCCGCAGTTTGTGGTTGCTAACCTCACTGGCCTCCAGCACCGCTGTTACGCCTTCAGTCGGGAATTGATGGCGATACTGACGATATGAGCTCACGTAACTTGGCAGCGACACAATTTCTTTTTCCTCAAAACACCATAGAATGGCCATCTGGAAGGCACAATCCAGCACCAGGGGATCGGCAATCCAGCGATCCCTCAAGGGGGCTGAAATCCATTCCTTCGGTCCGGGGGCCGATGAAATTTGTGCCACCATTCCACGGGCTGAACAGCTGACTATTTTACGAATTCCGCGAAGTTGGCTGCCATGAAAAAGAATCTCATCGTAGATGTCCTGGATATTTTTTGTATAGGCCCCCGCAATCATAGCCTTGGAGAATTGATAAGGAGGAGCCGCAACCGGGTGATCACTTAAAATGGCCTTTGCTCGAGAATGGATAACTTCCTGTCCGGTCTCTGGGCCGCCTCTCAATTCAACTCCGACTTCATAAAACTCACCTTTTTTTTCGAGTTTACCGGCAAATAGACGAATATGATGTTTCTCATGTTCCAGGCGAATTCCTTTTAGAACGCGCGTATCATCCAAGCCGTGCAGTATCAGCCCTGGGTTTTGATGCAGGGCACCATGGCCAAACCATTCCATTATCAGCGCCAGCGGCACCACCGGTTTGTCGTCAATGATATGGGAATTCAACACCGGAAATTGCGAAATATTGATTTCACGTTCAAAGCACTGGGTAAACTGCTGTTTTTTAATGACTGTTGGAGATTTTACCAGTGCGGGCACCCTCAATTCTTTGCGGTCTTCTATTTCAGCTCCGATGACAACCTCCACCGCAGCATTTTTAGGCGTCATCATTTCACAAATCAGGCTTCTGGCACCTTCGTCAGGAGAAATCAAATGGATGCCCTTGCGTTCAAACTCGCGTTTTAAACCCACTGTCACCATCCCGCCGTCCCATGGCCCCCAGTTGATTGCGATCACCCGGCAATCATCTCTTCTGAATGATTCGGCTTGGGCGATCTTGTTTAAGGCCTCATTGGCCATGGCATAATCCACCTGGCCTTTGTTGCCGAATCGTGCGGCAACCGAGGAAAAAACTACCAGGTATTTTAAGGCGTCATTGCGCGTGGCCTTTAACAGATTATTCAATCCCATGACTTTGGTATCGAAAACCCGCTCAAATTGAGCGGGCGTTTTATCGATGATCAGACGATCTTCCAGTACGCCGGCACCATGAATAATTCCGGTGATGGGACCGTGATCCAAGCGGATGGCATCGATAATTGTACGGACGGCTTCAAAGTTACGGATGTCCACCGAATAATATTGGACGGACGCCCCGGTCGATATTAAAGCCGCCAGATTTCGGCTGATTTCACGATTTGCCATGTAGTTTTTATATATCTTTTCTATTTCGGCCGGGGAGGGCGTGTTGCCCTTAAATTCGTTATCTAAAATGGCTTTTTTCATCCCAGCCTCATCTTCTATGGATGACAGCCACAATGGTTCATCCGTGGGATGCGGCGACCTGCCCAACAGAACCAGGCGCGGTTTGACGTGTCTTGCAAGTGCCAGCACTGCGGCGGAAGTGATTCCCCTCGCGCCGCCACTGACGACGAGCACATCGTCGGAATCCAGATTTAGCTGACCGCCGGGATACGGTTTGGACTCCAGGGTTAATGTACACCGGTATTCCGAATCAAGGCCGATTTCTACCGGCCCCGGAGTCAAAATTTCCTTTGCAACGGCCGGCGCAATTTTGCGAGGGTCAGAGCGGTTCGCAGCGATGTCAATGGCATGGCAGCAAACATTTTCCCATTCGATGGCGGCTGTTTTTGCAAGTCCGGCCAGTCCGCCCTGCAAGGGATGGATGGTTTCCGTCTGCTTGAAACCAAAAGCACCGTCCATTCGGCTGACGGTTGCAAACAATGCGTCGCCTTCATTTGCGGCGTCCAACAGATTTGTCGCCATTTGTTTGGTAAGTGCAAACGCATCTTTCAGGTCTTGTTCCATTTTACGAGATTCAGGATCCTGGACAATTATCAGGCCGGCCGCTTCAGAAAGCTGATTTTTAGGTTTCAATCCCGCCAGTTTAATTTTTGTGGTGTTTATACCGAGTTTTGTCAGTTCTTCAACGATGTTCTCGGACAAACCGGTATTATCTTCGGTTACGAACACCGTTTTGTCTGCAGCGATTTTTAAAGGGGCGGCAGAATTCTCAGGCGCTTTAACCACTTTGACCAAATTGCGGGGAATTTCTAAACTATCCGGTCTGGGTAAGGCCTGGTCTGGTGTGTCAGAAGCTTTAGAGTCATGATCGGAAGCTGTGGCTGGAATTTTCAGCGGCGCTACACCGGATTCTTCCCGGGAAGCTTCAGGTGTTGATGACTTGCCAAGATATTCGGATATTTGTCCCAGGGTCTTCAAAGTTCCCATAATTTCAGGGGAGACCGCAGGCAGTTCAGGCATTTGTTCTTCAAGAGCAGATAAAATTTCCACCCTTTTAATGGAATCAATACCCAACTCTGCCTCGATATCCATGTCCAGACCGAGCATTTCCACCGGATATCCGGTCAATTGGCCGACGACCTCCAGCATGGTTGTAACGATCTTGTTTTGGGGATTAGCGGGGTGATCGGATAATTCTGCTTTATCTAAATTGTGTCGGTCTTGTATAATCTCAGCGGTCCGGTTTTCAGGTATTTCTCCGCCATTGGATCCCACCAAGAATTCAGCAATTTGTCCCAGCGTTTTGAGACTGCCCATGATTTCAGGGGAAACCGAGGGTAGGTCGGGCATTTTTTCCTCAAGGGCGGATAATATTTCCACCCTTTTGATGGAATCGATTCCCAGATCCGCCTCGATATCCATATCCAGGCCAAGCATTTCCGTCGGATATCCGGTCAGCCGGCTGACGACTTCCAGCATTGCGGTTTCAATAATTTTTTGATCCGGTTGAGATGGATCGGATTCATTATTTTGAAAATCACTAGCGACGCTGTCGATCGAATACCCGTTTGCCGCCCCCGGATGAAATTCGGGTTGGACAGGGGCGGGGAATATTTTTCGGGTACTGCGAGATGGTCCGGTTTTTGTGGGGTCGACAAATTTGTCGAACTGCCCGACTGTGAAATCGTTTTCCGGCGGCTGCGGTTCATGGCTTGGTTCGGCCCGATGTCGGGGGATGGAAGCCGGCTGGATTGGTTCCATACTGATGCCAAGGGATCTTTCCGCCAGGCGCTGGGTATTTTTCAGCATTTCCTGCAATGTACGATTGGCCTCGGTTTGGGATTCCAAAAATTTCTGGTGGGCCCGGGCCGTTTCAGACTGAAGGTGCTGCATCGACTGCAAACCCTGGGAAACCACTTTCAAAGCATCCTGGATAAGTTCTGATTGCTTGTTGTCGTTTTGGTTCATAATGGTTTTATGGTCATGTATTTGTTTGGATGATTTTAATTGTTTGGATTGTGGAGAGTTGACGAAAGCCGGCAATTTTTCTTTGCGCTTTGCATCCGGAAAATCGTTTAGAGGGGTTCGATGGTTTAGAGCGTTTTGAGGGTCTAAGTGGTCGCTGGTTTCCGTTTTGTGCCCGATGTCTCCCCTCTGCGGTTCTCTGTCGGCTGTCAATAATCCGCTTGTTTCAGCCTTCTGACCTCTGTCTTGCGTCTTCCGACTTCTATTTTTCGTCGTCTGTTTTTTATAATTGGTTCCACTCAACATCACATTCATGCGCGATTTTCGGGCCGGTGATAACGGTTTTTCCCATTCAGTTAACGCCAAGGGATAACCAATGGCTGCAAGCCGACAAAGCAATTTGGCTAGATCTGCGACACCGTGTGATTTTCCGATCGAAGCATCCAGCGCCACGGCCTCAAAATCGCGATCCTGCAGGATGGCTGAAACCAGCCCGGTCAGAATAGACTTGGGTCCGATTTCCACAAAGGTTCGCACACCGGAATTGAACAGATTTTCAATCTCTTTTACAAAGTTAACCGGACGAATCAGATGGTTGCCCAACAGTGCACGGGCTTCATCCGCATCGGCAGGATATGCTTCGCCGGTCGTATTGGAAAATACTTTGACGGCAGTTGGATTTATCGGCACTTTTTTCAATGCGTCTGCGAAGGGCTGAGCGGCATCTTTAACCAGTTCACTGTGAAAAGCCGTCGAAACCGGCAATCGTACGGTATTGATTTTCTTTTTTCTGCAAATCTTTTCGATGTCAATTATGTCTGATACCGTTCCGGACAAAACCCCCTGGTTGGGACTATTGCGGTTGGCGATAACGATTTTCTGAGATGAATTTTCTATCAGGGCTTCAAGTTCGTCTAGCGGTGCCTGCACCGCCAGCATGGCGCCTTCGGACGTATCGGGATTTTCAGCGGCGGTTGCCATGAGGCGCCCGCGGGTAACTGAAAGCGTCATCAAGGCTTGTTCATCGATCCACCCGGCAGCGCATAGCGCTGTCATTTCTCCGAAACTGTGTCCGCAAGTGGCATCGGGGTTAATGGCGAACTTCTGTAAAATTTTGAGCATCGCCAGGCTGACGGCGCCAATGGCCGGTTGGGCAATGTCGGTACTCTTTAAGGCTTTTTCCTGTCTTTGTCGTTCTTCGGTCGAACACGCAGGCGGTGGAAAAATCAGGTCGGATAGAAGCGCCCGGCCTCTTAATTTTTCATTAAAATCTTCTAGGATTTTAAGGGCCTGGGGGAATGTGCAAACAAAATCCCGTCCCATTCCAAGGTACTGGCTTCCCTGTCCTGGAAAGACAAAAGCAAGTTTGCCGGCTTTTTCAGGACCGCCGATGTAGATATTTTTAAGATTTAAAGAATCACGCCCGCCTGTGGAATTCAGAGCCTTCAATGCACGGTTGAAAGGCTCTGATTTTTCAAAGTCGTGTTCATGAACCATCAAGAGGCGATAGGCATGCGCGGTTGAAAAATCTTTGCGCGATTCAGCGGCCTTGATCCTAAACTGATCATCGGACAAACCGTTGACCACCTCGTCACGGCACCTTTTGACACTGCGGATCAGGTCATTTTTGCGTGCAGCGGAGAAGGCAGTAATATCAATGTTTCCGTCCCAGGATATTTCCGTCTTGGCAGAAAGGTATTCCTCGAGTACGATATGAAAATTGCTGCCGCCAAATCCAAAGGCACTGACGCCCGCCCGGCGAGGATGGCCATTGCCTGTAAACCAGGGCCGGGCGGATGAATTCAAGTAAAAATGGCTGTTCTCGATGTCCAGTTCCGGGTCCGGGACTTCAGCTTTCAGTGTGGGCGGCAATACCTTATGATAAAGGCCAAGTGCCGCTTTGATCAAACCGGCGGCACCGGAGGATGCTTTGGTATGACCAATCATGGACTTGACGGAGCCCAGGGCACATTTGTTACCATTGGCACCGGATTCTTCAAATATCCGGTTCAAGGCCTTGAACTCCACTTTATCGCCGACCCGGGTGCCGGTGCCGTGGGCTTCGATCAGTCCGACGGTGGCGGGATTGATACCGGCATTTTTATACGCCGCGCGCAAAGCCCTGATTTGGCCTTCAATGCTGGGCGAGTAGATGCTTTGCGATTTACCGTCGCTTGAAGAGCCCAGACCTTTGATCACTGCGTAAATTCTATTGCCGTCTTTTTGAGCGCTCTCGAGTCTTTTTAATACCACGATCCCGATGCCTTCACCGAGTACCGTGCCGTCGGCATCTTTTGAAAACGGCCGTGCGTCGCCGGTGGCGGATAGGGTATGCGTCTTAGAAAAGCACATGTGCATAAAAATGTCATTGAGCGTATCCACCCCGCCGGTGACCACCATATCACTGCGACCGGAGATCAATTCGAGGGCGGCCAGATGGATGGCACTAAACGAACTTGCACAGGCGGCATCCACAACACAGTTGGTACCCCTTAGATCCAGACGATTACTTATTCTGCCGGCCACCACATTGCCGAGAAGACCCGGAAATGAGTTTTCCTGCCAGGGGATGTAGGAATCTGAGATTTTTTGAATGATTTCTTCGGTTTTCGCCGGAGGTATCCCAGAATCTTCCAGCGCTTTACGCCACTTGGGGTAACCGAGTCGCGAACTTAACGGAATGACCAATTCCTGGGTTCCGGTAACGCCTATGATGACGGATGTGCGATCTCGGTCAAAGTGCCGGTCGGCGCCGTATCCACAATCTTCCAGGGCCATTTTCGCAGCCAGCAACCCTAGGAGCTGGGAAGTGTCGGTAGCTTCGAGAGACGATGGCGGGATGCCGAATTCCGATGGATCAAAGGATACGGGTTCGAGGAATCCACCACGCTTACAATACACATGGTCCGGAGATTTAGGATCGGTGTCGTAATAATCGGCAGGTGACCAATGGGAATCAGGGACTTCAGTAATGGCATCCCGGCCGTGATAGAGCAATTTCCAATATTCTTTGAGACCCGTTGATTTTGGGAATAAACATCCCATTCCAATGATGGCAACCGGGTTATTGTCAGGCATACTTGATTTGTCCTTTCGCGGCCGGCTTTCTATCTGGAAAAACTGGCAGGAGAATTCAACCTGTAAATATAGTATTAATGAAAGATATTATCAAGAGCTTGCTTTAAAATAATTAGTTGTTATATTGATGTAACAACTTAATAACTCAATTCATAAGCCATCGGCTTGTCGGCGAGAATTTAAAAGGTTCTGCCGTTACCGCGAAGGCATGCTTGATGGCTGCGAATCTGATCGATGCCGGCGGCTTATGAATTGATATAAATCAGCGGCCACCGGCAGAGGTGGCCCCGCGGCCCCTTCCAGGGGCCATCCTCATACACCTATCTCTGCTGGTGGTCGCTGATTTTTGTAGTCGCTTATGATCAAATTTTACACCAACAAAGAGCTTTCCAAAAAATTCAATGTCAACCTTGCCAGATGGAAACGCTGGTCCCGTGAATTTTTGCCGCCCGACCCATTGGGAGGCTTGCAGTCGGGCTATGCGCGGCAATACAATCCTGATGAGGCTTTTACTGTGGTCCTCGGGGGTCATCTGGTGGGAGATCTGAAATTTTCAATTCCAGAGACGAAACAAATTCTGGTCGATTTGCATCAATGGCTGGTGGATCATGATTTTTATTTTTACGACTCCAAGAACACGGAATCAGCTATAAATCCGATCCCTGATGTAAATTATTATCAACTCACCATCAGCAGTCGAGCGCTGCGCCGTGACGAGGACTACGGTTTGTCATATTGGGCCAGAGGCATTATCTCCGTTGATTCCATCAATCATCAGGGCGTCCGGGTGCGGCGGGAACATTATATCGAATCCTCCATCGGACCTAAAAATAGTGAATCTCCCCGATTGAATGCTGAAAGTTATCGTGTATTAAACATAAGCGGTTTCAGAAGAAAGTTTTTAAGCAATCTTCGGGGCTGAGACCTTCAGGGTTCAACCGCTCAACTTAAATAGGAACAAGATCAGGGAATCAAAGGGTAACCCTGAACCTCTAAACCCTTGAATTCTTAAACTTCATCCAGTAACTCCAGAATTTTTGATAGTTCAAACGGTTGGAATTTTCCGGCCGAGCGGGGCAGGGCAATTCCCTGATGACGCAGCCAACTCAGCCGGGTGTGCACAGCCGCACCAAACATCAGATTCATGGCCACCGTGACGGTTTTGCGATTTTCGCGTTTTGCAAGATAGGTGTCTTTTGACCATTGGTTAAAGGCGCCCATCGATGGGCCGCACCATATCTGATAGTCGATTTTTCTTGACAGATCACCCTTGTTGGCCCAGGTCGAAGAGCGGCCAAGATAGGAACGAAAGACGAGGGCCATCATGTGTTTGGGCTCATTTTCAGCCAGCTCTATTTGTCGCGGGTCCCGTTGGGCGAAAAAATTCTTTGTTTGTTCCCATTCTTCCTGAAAACTGCCTCTAAATATATCCCGTTGAAGAATCTCACGCTGGCTGGCTGGTATCTCGGCATAGCTGTCGTAACGGGAATACAGCTCATAGAGTTTGGCCGCCCGTAAAGCGAACATGGTTCCGCGCTTTAACACCTGAACCTTAACTCCAAGCTCGAACATATCGGCTGATGGCGCCATGGTTACGTCTGCTTGTTCGGCTTCGGCCAGCATCTGACGGACCGTATCCGACGTGCCGGCTTCCACGCAGGCCTGGTTTATCGATCCGGTGAGCACAAAGGCGGCGCCCATGGCAAAAGCGGCGGCGGTTGAATCCGGCGTGGCGATGCCGCCGGCCAGCCCTATCCGTACCGGATTCGCATAGTTATATTTTGCCGTGATTTCATCCCGCAGAGCCATCATGGTCGGCAAAAGCGTTAAAGCCGGGCGGTTATCCGTATGACCGCCGGAATCGGCTTCGGCGGTCAGATCATCCGCCATGGGAACTGCGGCGGCTAACGCAGCCTGTTCGGATGATATTAGATTTTGGTCAACCAGCAATTTTAAAAATTTTTCCGGTGGTGGCGAAAGAAATTTTCGGGCCACCTCGATCCGTGACACTTTAGCAACGATCTTGCCGGGACAAATGACGTTGCCTTTGTTATCGCGATGGATACCGTTGACACGATAATATACCAGCGGAAGTGTAAGGTTCAGATAGGCCGAGGCACTGATCAATTTAATCCCGCGTCTGATGTAAAGATCCACTGTGGCGGCTTCAAGCTCCGGGTCCGTCGGGCTGTGAATCAAGTTTATCCCAAAAGATCGGGACCCCATGCGGTTCTGGAGCAAGTCGATGGCGGCTTCAATCTCATCGGGCAAAAGCCCGGCTGCGCCAAAAAAACCGATCATTCCATTACGTCCGGCTGCTTCGACCATTTCAACAGATGAAATCCCATGGGCCATGGCCCCGGCTACATAAGCATAGCGCAGGTTATGCGTCTTTTTGAACTGGGGATCGCCTAAATCCTTCGGGTGCATGGCCGGTGCATAACCTATGAGGGGCAATACATCCGATCCCGATGGTTTTTTGTCTCCGATGGTTAGGGTGCCTTCCAGGGAGACGGCCATTTTACCGTTCTGGTTGATCAGAAAAATGGGTTGGGCTACCCGATTAATAGCCTCTAAAAAGGCTTGATCGCCGATTGCGGGCTGGTCTTGCGCGGGCTGCCACCAGCCCAAGGGGTTGGCATTGAGTTTTAATGGGGGCACGATTCAGATTTCCTGCTATATATAATGAAAATCGAGAAAAACTGCCTGTTTAAACGAAAAATCGCCGGGTGTCAATGGTAAACCGATCGGTTCTTAGGTTCTGGGTTCAAGGTTCAAGGTTCAAAGTTTACAACCGGTACGAAATCGCACACAATATTGATCGAAATCCGGAATACCCAACACATCCGATTGGGTGAAACATCATTGAATGATGAAACAATATACGTTTTGAATACAAATTTCATTAAACCCATCGTTCCAAGATTCCATTGTTCCAATTGTGAGCGAAGCGCACCAGTTCTTGCTCCAGGGTCATCCCCTTGGATGAAAGCGTTTATGCAAATCTTTAAGGTGCTTGCGTGTGACATGGGTATAGATCTGGGTCGTTGAAATATCGACGTGCCCGAGCATTACCTGAACAGCTCTTAAGTCGGCGCCGCCTTCCAGCAGGTGGGTTGCAAACGAATGTCTCAAGCTGTGGGGGGTGATTTTTTTATTCAGCTGCGCCAACTGGCCATAGCGCCGCAGCAGTTTCCAGAAACCCTGGCGCGTGATCGGTTTTGCCGCCCGAGCAACGAAGATGTATGGACTGACTTGATTCTTCAAAAGCGCTTTTCTTGTATGTTCCAGATAATATTCGATTTTTTTTTGGGCAAGCGATCCAATAGGAACCACCCGTTCTTTAGATCCCTTGCCGAACACCCTTACAAAACCGGATTCCAAATTAACATTCTGCAGTTTAAGATTAACCAGTTCGGATACTCTCAGGCCGGCAGCGTACAAAAGTTCAAGCATGGCGGCATCCCTTGCACCGGTCGGCTTGGTTGGGTCCGGCGTATTCAACAGCTGACTCACTTCCGCCTCCGAAAGAACATCCGGAAGTTTTAGGCTTGTTTTTGGAAGATCTACCAGCCCGGCGGGATCATGCTTAATCACTTTTTCCTGGACCGCAAAGCGGTAAAACCCTCTTATCGCCACCAGATGCCTGGCTCTGGATCGAGCGCCCAAACCCGCACTTCGAAGTGCGATGAGATGTTTTAAGATCAAAGCAGTATCGGTTTCGGAAATACCGCGGGCGCCGCTATCCTGTATGAATTCCTGATAGCGGATCAAATCTCGACTGTACGCTTCCAAAGTGGTTGCGGAAAGCCCCTTTTCGACCAGCAGATAATTCAGGTATTGATCAATCAAAATATCCATAATTTCCGGCCCAGAACTGAACTTATCAATATTGAATTCTTTGATGCATATTCAATAGAACTTTTGCGGGTTTACCACGGGAAGTGGTGGTTTAATATCGAAATAGGCCTTGGCTGATTATTGGGTTACTGGCAAAACGATAGTTAAAACCGGCTAACGTGTCAAGCAATGATAATCAGAACAGGCCGCTTGCGCTTTGACATCTGCGCTCGCATTCCTATACTCCGCTGGCATATGCAGCAGCAAGTCTATGTTCCACCAAAGAGAGAAAATTTCTCTATTTACAGATTTTTTGATAACGCCAGGACGTTTTTATTTATCGTCAGTTGAAAATCCGGTTGAACAAACTCATGGTGCCCTTCCTTAAAAGGAATGAATACGAGGGTAAAACTTTTCGCATCAATCCGGACATCACGGAGTCGCTCCATAAGTGTTCTGCGTGGTTTCACAAAATCGGCCAAGGTAAGTTTTAAACTTTCAACGGCTTCCTGGATGGGTAACGTGGTGGGATAGATTCCGGCGTCAGGCAGTTTTGCGATCAGATTTTCGCGGGGCTGGGAAAGTGTGGTATGGGTCGCCAGGTGCAGAAATACCTTCGGACGAACTTTAAATGCCGGAATCCAGAATCGAAAGGGAATGTCGTTCCAGCCGCTTTGAACAACTCTGGGAAGATTGGCAACCGTGATCAAGTCGGCATAAGAATCAAGGTCGATACCTGAAACATCGGCTTTTATGCGCCAGAAGGGTAGATAGATCGTATTATCTCCTGTGGCCGGAAATTGTGCAAATTTTAATTGTTTCAGTTTTTTGCCCACCGGGTACCAGACAGAATTGCAGTTTTTGCAACCCAATACCAATGCATCGCGTTCGCCCGCCAGATTCCAGCCGCATGTAGGACACAAAGTGGAAACAAAACGGATCTGCCAGCGGGGACGATCTCCTCTGAAATCATCGATATCGAAACCGTCCGGCAGCTTCGCTGATACCGGTCGGTCGAGGATGGCATCATGCAGTCTATCTTTCAGATAAAACGGTGAATAAATCAGACTGAGGGTTTCTCCGATGTTGGATTGGTGTAAAATCGGCTTGGGCAGGGATTTACCGAATCGTTTTTGGAAAGCACTTAAAAATTTATCAAAACACTGGCGCGGCTTGAGAAATCTGCCATCCATGTCAGCCGCCGCAAACCGAAGCTTCATAGCCTGACTACGCAAACCGACTGAAATGGGAAAAATGGGTGTGTCAATGGCTTGATGGCTGACGTCTACAAACCGATTCTGAATGCCGGCTGGCCCACAGAAAAAGAGCATCCCCTTGAACCGCCAGTAAGGGAAATACACAATGTTTTTATTTTCATCAGGTGGATGCGGCAGTACGTAGCGAAAAAAATCATCTGCCATTAAATACGAATTGACCCGGCAGTACCGGCAGGCGAACAGGCGGTCTGTTTCCTCTAAAATAGCAGGTGCCCCGCACTGGGGGCACTGATGTTCGATGAGAAAGTTAATAAGTGCCTCCTCAAAGCTTTTCTCCGCATTCGTTACAATAGATGGAATTAGAAATATTTTCATTGCCGCAAGTGGGACAGGATTTGGATTGGGTTTTTTCTTCCGCCGCCTGCCCGCAGCGGGAGCAAAACTTGGCGCTTGGCGTGAGATTTTTACCGCAGGCGGCACATTGATTGAATACAAGCTGCTGATGGCCGCACTGGGGACAGAATTTAGCGTCAACCGGGATTGACTGGCGGCAATCAGGGCAGGAAATTGCCTGCCGATCTTCCTTCTGTCCGGATTGGGGCAGCGCACCGGCAAAATACTGGGCAAACATCGCCGGCATCATGAGTCCCATTCCGGTGCCCATTCCAGTGCCGGACCCACCCTCAGCCTCCGATGCCTTTTCCATGGCCATGGCGCTTTTCATCTGCATGAGCTTGTTCATGTCTTCGAAGACGCCCATGCGGCTTCTGTCGTCGATAGCCTGCTGGACCTCAGGGGGCGGTGTGATGGCGTTGGTATAGAGATGGGTCAGGTTAATCCCGAAATGGCTGAAATCTTCATGTAATCGTTCGGCCAAACCCTTTGACAGTTCATCGTATTTGGAGGGCAGATTGAGGATCGAATCTATGGTCTCTCCCATAAAATCGTTAAATCTGGATACGATGACCCGGTTTAAATACTCCTCAATTTCCGCCGTTGAATACATTCCCTGGGTTCCCACCAGACGGTTGATGAACAATACCGGCTGCACCACTTGAAGATTAAAAACGCCAAATGCCCTAAGACGGATGAGACCCAGTTCGGAATCCTTGAATGCTACCGGATCCCGAGTCCCCCACTTCAGATTGGTGAAGATCTTCAGGTTTACGAAGTACACCTCTGCTCGGAGTGGACTTTTCATGGCCCAGGGTATGCTGGCAATCTTTGTCAGCAAGGGGATGTTGGCCGTTTTTAGCGTATGGCGACCCGGACCAAATGCCCCGACTGCTTTTCCTTTATAGTAAAATATGCCGGCCTGACTTTCCCGGATGGTCAACTGGGCGCCGTATTTGATTTCGCCCGATCCCTCTTCCGGGAGACGATGGACCAATTCCTGGCCGGTTTCATCAAACCATTCCAGGTTTTCCAAAAAAAGAATGTTATCGGTGCCCATATCAGACTTCTCCTTCTATCGCGATTCGCTTTCTACCCTTATCTTGGCCATGACCCCTACGGCATGATCCCCTATCCCTTTCGAGCCGCAGGCTCTGCCCTTCTAAGCCAGGCCTTTAACGTGCGATGACATCAAGCCAATACGCCAGGTGTCAATGAAGACAGGATGCCGATCGTCAACTATCCCGTTGAGGTCGCAACCACCGGCTTTACTTATACACTGTATATCGGCCCTCTTTTGCTCAACTTAAATAATCCCAGATTATTTTTATTTGACACAAAGCGCTCTATAGACGATAATACCCGATTAGATATAAAGCAGGCGCTGTGCTAACCGTCGAATGTTAAGCTAATCGCGATTAGCTCGCATTGTCGCAGATTTATACCTTTTCATCGAGGCACAAAGCGTGATTTTACTTTCCGATAATAACAACTCTCCGGTCAGTATCGACATATAATGTGGGACTGTATTATTGAAGCCAGCGACAGGAGGCATTGATGGCGCGTTATGACGAGAGAAGGGGGTATAAACGACACGATCTTAGGGCCCCGGTAATATTTGCCTATCAGGATTCCGACCAGTTTGCAAAAGCCCAAATGTACAACTATTGCGAGGACGGCCTGTGTTTTGAAGCTCGCAAT